>JBLMXS010000443.1:0-6124 GCA_050257895.1 Thiohalocapsa sp. | reverse complement strand
CTCTCCCCGCTGAAGCGGGGAGAGGGGGTGAAGCGAGCGGCTGCGTCAGCTGGCGAAGGTGCGGCGCAGCAGCGCGACAGCCTCGCGCGCCGGCATGCCGGGCGCGAGGCCGAGGGCGGCGGCCTGCCGGTTGACGCGCGACAGGATGCCGGTCTCGTAGGTCGAGCGGGCGTCGCCGATGCGGGCGCTGTCGGCGGCGACCGTGGCGGCCGGAATGGCCCGCTCCTCGAGCGCCGGCAGGCGCGAGATCCCGGCCTCGTCGATGCCGATCCCGGCGTCGTTGTAAAAGGCGGCGCGCACGTCGTATTTGAGCGCCGTCTCGGGCCGGCCGCCCAGCAGCCCGCCATGCGAGCCGGTCAAGACGATCGCCTCGCGGTGCTCCGGCAGGACCAGCGATGCGGAGTCGAGCCCCCATACCGGCGGGCTCTCGGCGATCAACAGGAAGGCGCCCTCGATCGCTTCCGGCGGCTCGCGCGCCGCCGCCGCGGCGGCCTGCAACGCGGTGGCGGCATCGGCGCAGCGCATGCCGGCGGCCACCCCGAGCGCCGCCGCCAGCTCGTTGGCGTACGTGACGATGCCGCGCGCCAGCATGTCGGCGCCGTCGCCGATCCGCGCCGTCATGTGCCCGATCGTCGCCGCCGGCATGCCGAGCGTTTGCAGGTAATCGAGGCCGCCGATCCCGGCCTTGTCGCGCCCGACCCCGGCATCGTTGAAGATCGCCGCGGCAGCGCCGAGTTTCGCCGCCAGATAAGCCGCATAGACGCCGCCGTGCGAGGCGTTGACGACGACGGCGCCGGCCGCCTTGTCGGCCAGGATGCGGGTGATGCTGTCGGCGGTGACGATCGGCGCGCTCATGCCTCAGCCCTCCCTAGGTCCCGCGCAGGCGGCGACCCATCCCGGCGGCGTTCGAGCGACTGCTGGATGGGTCCCGGCCTTCGCCGGGACCTGATTTACCGAAACGAACGTCACAACAAATCGCGCAGCATCGCGATGAGCGGCTTGTCGGCCGGCGGCATCGGGTAGTCGGCGAGCCGCGCCGGCCGGGCCCATTGGAGGCGCTGGCCCTCCTGCGGCATTACGATGCCCTGCCATTTGCGGCAGAGGTAGAGCGGCATCAGCAGATGGAAGTCGGGATAGGCGTGCGAGGCGAAGGTGAACGGCGCGAGGCAGCTCTGGTGCACGTCGATCGCCAGCTCTTCGCGCAACTCGCGAATCAACGCCGCCTCGGGCGTCTCGCCGGCATGCACCTTGCCGCCCGGGAATTCCCACATTCCGGCGAGGTGCTTCCCCGCCGGCCGTTCGGCCAAGAGCACCCGCCCGTCCGCGTCGATCAGCGCCACCGCCGCGACGAGGACGATCGGCTTTTCCACCTTATGTCCCTTCTTTCGTCATCCCCGGGCCTGACCCGGGGATCCACGTGAACTCCGTCCGACCGCTTCCCGTGGATGGCCGGGTCAAGCCCGGCCATGACGGTGACAGGGGGTGGCAGGACTGCATCGAAGCGTCAGCTTCTGTAGCTGCCGTTGATGTCGACATAGCCGTGCGTCAGGTCGCAGGTCCAGATCGTGGCGCGGCCAGGGCCGAGGCCGATATCGACCGCGATCCGGATCTCGCGGCCGGCCATGTGCTCGGCGACCGGCCCCTCGCGATAACCCGGGACCGGGCCGCCCTCGGCGGCGATTTGGATGCCGCCGACGGCGATCGCCAAACGGTCGCGGTCCGCCTTCTCGCCGCTTTTGCCGACCGCCATGACGATGCGGCCCCAATTGGCATCGCCGGCCGCCAGCGCGGTCTTGACCAACGGCGAGTTGCCGATCGACAGGCCGATATTGCGGGCGGCGCGGTCGCTCTCGGCGCCCGTCACCTCGATCGTGACGAATTTCTCGGCACCCTCGCCGTCGCGCGCCAGTTGCATCGCCAGATCGGTCATCACCGACGACAGCGCGCGGCGGAAATCGGCGAGGCGCGGGTCGCCGGCATCGGCAATCGCGGCGTGCCGCGCCTCGCCGGTGGCGCACAGGAGCGCGGTGTCGCTCGTCGAGGTGTCGCCGTCGACCGTGACGCAGTTGAGCGAGGTCGCGTTCGCTTCCGCCAATAGCGTCTGCAGCACTGCGGCCGGCAGGGCGGCATCGGTGAAGATGTAGGCGAGCATCGTCGCCATGTTCGGCGCGATCATCCCGGAGCCCTTGCAGAAGCCGTTGATGCGCACGCTGGCGCCGGCAATCGTCGCGCTGGCGGTGGCGCCCTTGGGGAAGGTGTCGGTCGTCATGATCGCCCGCGCCGCCTCCTCCCAGGCTTCCGCCTTCAGCAGCGGCACGATGCGGGGCAGGGCAGCGCTGATGCGGTCGGCCGGCGGCGGCTCGCCGATGACGCCGGTCGATGAGATGAAGACCTCGTGCGGCTCGCAGCCGAACAGGCCGGCGGCCGTCGCCGCGGTGCTCTCGACGACGGCACGGCCGGCGCGGCCGGTAAAGACATTGGCGTTGCCGGAGTTGACGACGATTGCGCGCACCCGCCCCCGCGGCAGGCATTCGCGGCACCAGATGACCGGCTGCCCCGGCATCGTCGACTGCGTCAGGACCCCCGCGACGGTGCTGCCGGGGACAAGCTCAGCCACCATCAGGTCGTTGCGCCCGCGGTAGCGCACCCCGGCCTCATAAGCGGCGAGGCGCACGCCGGCGATCGGCGGCAATTCGGGAAACCTCTCGGGGGCAAGCGGCGAGACGGCGGGCATGGCTCAGGATCTCCGGGAAGGCGGCGCCCGCCGTTCTGGCACATCACGCCGGAGCGGACAATGGTGGGCTCGCGTCTCTGGAGGGTGATCGTCTGTCCAGTTCGAGGTCGCTGCGCAGGCAGGGACCCATTCCGCAGGCAGGCGGCTATCGGACAGATAGGTCCCTGCCTCGCAGGGACCTAGAGTTGTTCCCCACGACACAGAGGGCCACGTCGCTCCTGCGCCAACAGTCGGAGCGCTACACGTCGCGTATATGCGGCAGGACTGTCTCGCCGAACAGGGTCAGCGCGTCGCATAGCGTCTCGGGCGCGGCGTCGCGGGTCTGGAAGAACAGGTCGAGGACGCCCACTCCGGCCTCCTCACGGCAGGCCTTGATCTGTTCGATGACCGTGGCGGCGCTGCCGATGAAGCTGGTCGGCAGGGTGCCGCCGACATTGGCCTGCCGCGCCTGGCCGGCGACATTGCGCGAGTCGAGCCTGACGAGCGCGTCGCGGATCGCCTCCGGCACCGGCAGCGGCGACTGGTCCTGCATCTTCTTCAGGATCGTCCCGGCCGCGGCGTCGGTCTCGGCGAGCAGCAAATTGGCGCGGTAGATGATCTGCTCCGGCCTCGGCTCCCAGCCATGCCGGGCGCAGGCCTCGCGGTAGTAGCGGCTGGCGCGCGCGATGACCGGCACCGGCGCATAGGAGAGGCCGAGGCCGAGCCGGTGGCGGGCGGCGAACTCGCAGGATTCCTGGCTCGAACCGAGGACGTAGGTCGGCGGGTGCGGCCGCGACGCGGTGCGGGGCCACACCGAGACGGTGCGGAAGTGGAAATGCCGTCCCTGCCAGCCGAACGGCTGCGGCTCGGTCCACGCCTTGAGGATCAGCTCCATCGCCTCGGTGGTGCGCTCGCGCGCCTCCTCCGGGTTGAGGCCGTAGCTGAGATATTCCCCGGTGGTGCCGCGCAACAGCCCGACGACCAGCCGCCCCGGCATCAGATTGTCGAGCAGCGCCACCTCCTCGGCGGTGCGCACCGGGTTGCCGTGCGACACGATCGGGCCGAGGACGCCGATCTTGATGCGGCTCGAATGCGCCGCGAGATGCGCCGCGACGATCATCGGCGCCGGCGTCAGCCGCCGGTGCGAATAATGGTGCTCGGCGACGCTGATCCAGTCGAAGCCGAGCCGCTCGACCAGCTGCAGCCGCTCGAGCATGCCGGCAAACGCGGCGGCGCCGGCGTCGGCATCGTAGGACGCCGGCGCCACCGGCCAGCCGGCCGGGAACTTGCCCGGCGCCCGGTAGCGCGCCGTCTCGAAATAGGAGACCAGCATGGTTCTGCCTCGAATCGGATGCCGTTGCGGCACCGAATGGTGGACCCGTTCTCTTATTCTAATCGTTTGCCCGACGAATTGGCCTGTGAAATGGGGCGCCTGCCGCGCCGCCTGTGGATTTCGGGGGCGAATTGACACCCCGGCACCCGGGGCCTATCTGTGAAACATCGTCGCCGTGCGCTCTGATCTTCCTCATCCCCTTCCATCGTCGAGGTTCCCATGTTCGGCGCCCTAGCCCGGCGGCTGTTCGGCTCAGCCAACGATCGCTACATCAAGAGCCTGCAGCCCTATGTCGAGCAGATCAACGAGCTCGAGCCGGCGCTCGAAAAGCTGTCGGACGAGGAGCTGCGCGGCCGCACCGCCGAGTTCCGCCAGCAACTGGAGAACGGCGCCGAACTCGACGACCTCTTGATCGACGCGTTCGCAACGGTGCGCGAGGCAGCGAAGCGCACCCTCGGCCAGCGCCATTTCGACGTCCAGCTGATGGGCGGCATCGTGCTGCACCGCGGCATGATCGCCGAGATGAAGACCGGCGAAGGCAAGACGCTGGTCTCGACCCTGCCGGTCTACCTCAATGCGCTGACCGGCAAGGGCGCGCACGTCGTCACCGTCAACGACTACCTGGCCAAGCGCGACGCCGAGTGGATGGGGCAGATCTACCGGCTGTTGGGGATGAGCGTCGGCTGCATCGTCCACGACCTCGACGACTACGAGCGCCAGCAGGCCTATCTGTGCGACGTCACCTACGGCACCAATAACGAGCTCGGGTTCGACTACCTGCGCGACAATATGAAGTTCCGGCTGGAGGAGATGGTCCACCGGCCGTTCCATTACGCGATCGTCGACGAGGTCGATTCGATCCTGATCGACGAGGCGCGCACGCCGCTGATCATCTCGGGACCCACCGAGGACAATTCCGAGCTCTACATCCAGGTCGACAAGCTGATCCCGGCGCTGGCTGACGAGGACTTCGAGAAGGACGAGAAGCAGCGCACCGTGACGCTGACCGAGAGCGGCCAGGAGAAGATCGAGGCGCTCTTGCAGCAGCATGGGCTGCTCTCGGCCGGCGGCCTCTACGACATCCACAACGTCTCGCTGGTGCACCACGTCAACCAGGCGCTCAGAGCCCACAAGCTGTTCGCGCTCGACACCGACTACATCGTCAAGGACGACAAGATCATCATCATCGACGAATTCACCGGCCGCATGATGGAGGGCCGCCGCTACTCGGAGGGGCTGCACCAGGCATTGGAAGCGAAGGAAGGCGTCACCGTCCAGAACGAGAACCAGACGCTCGCCTCGATCACGTTCCAGAACTACTTCCGCATGTACCCGAAGCTGGCAGGCATGACCGGCACGGCGATGACCGAGGCGGAGGAGTTCGGCGACATCTACAAGCTCGACGTCATCGAGATCCCGACCAACGAGCCGGTGCGCCGGGCCGATTCCGATGACGAGGTCTACCGCTCGACGCGCGAGAAATTCGACGCGATCGTCGAGCAGGTGCTGGAGTGCAAGAAGCGCCAGCAGCCGATGCTGATCGGCACCGTCAGCATCGAGAAGTCGGAGGCGCTGTCGGCGCTCTTCAAGAAGCACAAGATCGAGCACAACGTGCTCAACGCCCGCTATCACGAGCAGGAGGCTTACATCATCGCGCAGGCCGGACGGCCCGGAGCGGTGACGATCGCCACCAACATGGCCGGCCGCGGCACGGACATCCAGCTCGGCGGCAACCTCGACATGCGCCTCAAAGCCGACCTCGCGCTGATCGAGGATCCGGCCGAGCGCGAGGTGCGCGCGGCTGCCATCCGCAGCGAGATCGAGGCGGCGCGCGAGGTGGTTCGCGCCGGCGGCGGCCTCTTCGTGGTCGGCAGCGAGCGGCATGAGAGCCGCCGCATCGACAACCAGCTACGCGGCCGCTCCGGCCGCCAGGGCGATCCCGGCGCCTCCAAGTTCTTCGTCTCGCTCGAAGACGATCTGATGCGGATCTTCGGCTCCGAGCGGATGGATTCGATGCTGCAGCGATTGGGCCTCAAGGAGGGCGAGGCGATCATCCATCCCTGGGTCAACAAGGCGCT
>JBLMXS010000442.1:0-4790 GCA_050257895.1 Thiohalocapsa sp. | reverse complement strand
TGCCCAACGACGCCGCCGCGGTGGCGCGCTTCCTGCGCGCGCATGCCCGCCACGGAGAGCCGGTGGGACATCACGCCCGGGGAGCGGCATGACCACACAGCTTGCGACATTGCCCAACGGCCTGCGCATCGTCACTGACCGGATCGACACCGTCGACACGGTCTCGCTCGGCCTCTGGGTCGATGTCGGGACCCGCCACGAGGCGCCCGATCTCAACGGCGCGGCGCATTTCCTCGAGCACATGGCGTTCAAGGGCACCGAGCGGCGCAATGCCCGCGCCATCGCGGAGGAGATCGAGGCGGTAGGCGGCCATCTCAACGCCTACACCTCGCGCGAAAGCACCGCCTACTACGCCAAGGTCCTGAAGGAGGATGCGGCGCTGGCGCTCGACATCCTCGCCGACATCCTGATGCACTCGACGTTCGACCCGGCCGAGTTCGAGCGCGAGCGTCAGGTCATCCTGCAGGAGATCGGCCAGGCCAACGACACCCCCGACGACATCATCTTCGACCATTTCCAGGAGCGCGCCTTTCCCGAACAGGCGATGGGCCGGCCGGTGCTGGGCCACCCGGAGGTTCTGCGCCTCTTGTCGCGCGAGCAGGTGATGGGCTACCTGCGCGACCATTACGGCGCCGCCCGCATGGTGCTGTCGGCCTCCGGCAATCTCGAGCACGACCGTATCGTCGATCTCGCCGACAAGCTGCTGTCGGCGATGCCGCCGATGGGAGCCGATGGGCACGAGGTCAATGCCGAGCCGGCGCGCTATATCGGCGGCGAGCATCGCCAGGACCGCGACCTCGAGCAGCTGCACCTGGTGCTCGGCTTTCCGGGCCTGTCCTTGACCGACCCCGATTATTACGCCGCCAGCGTGCTCTCGACCGCGTTCGGCGGCGGCATGTCGTCGCGCCTCTTTCAGGAGATCCGCGAGAAGCGCGGTCTCGTCTACACGATCCATTCCTTCGCGCACAGCTTCACCGACGGTGGGCTGTTCGGCATCTACGCCGGCACCGGCGAAGAGGAGGCGGCCGAACTCGTGCCGGTGCTGTGCGAGGAAACGATGCGGCTGGCCGACGGGTTCGAGCCGGCGGAGCTGGCGCGCGCCAAGGCGCAGATGAAGGCCGGGCTCCTGATGTCGCTGGAGAGCACGGGGGCGCGGGCCGAGCAAATGGCGCAGCACATGCTGATCCACGGCACGCCGTTCGATCCGGCCGATATCGTGCGCCGCATCGAGGCCGTCGACGATGCCGCGATCGGCCGCATTGTGGCACGGTGGCAGAATGGGCCGCCGACATTGGCGGCGCTCGGCCCGGTCGGCCAGCTCGAGGATTTCGAGCGGCTGCGCGAGCGGCTTGCGGCCTGACGAGATGGGCTTGATCGGATGACTAACGAGATGGCCTAGCGGGGAATGGACGATATGGCGGCGCAGCGCAAACCCTTCCCGCGGCTGTTTCTCGCCCGCTCGGAGCCGTTCCGGCTGATCGGCGAGCGGGTGTTTCTGCGCCCGCCCGAGCGCACCGACTACGAGCAGTGGGCGACGCTGCGCGCCGCCTCGCGCAATTTCCTGACGCCGTGGGAGCCGACCTGGCCCGCCGATGCGCTGGCCCGCGCCAATTTCCGTGCCCGCCTCGCCCGCTATTCCGACGATTGGCGCACCGACCAGGGCTACAATTTCTTTATCTTCCGCAGCGACGAGACGCTGGCCGGCGGGGTCGGCTTGTCGAATGTACGGCGTGGCGTCGCCGAGACCGCCAGCCTCGGCTATTGGATCGGCGAGGCGTTCGCCCGGCAGGGCTTCATGACCGCGGCGCTGCCGCTGGTGCTGGATTTTGCCTTCGCGCGGCTGCGGCTGCATCGGGTCGAGGCCGCCTGCCTGCCGACCAACGTGCCGAGCCGCGCCGTCTTGCTGCGTACCGGCTTCAAGGAAGAAGGCTACGCCCGCAGCTATCTCTTGATCGACGGCAAATGGCAGGACCACCTGCTGTTCGCGATGCTGCGCGAGGATTGGCGGGGGGTGTAGGCCGCGGCCACAGCATCAACCGCTCAAGTTCATCAAACCCTCTGGCGTCATGCCCGGGCTTGACCCGGGCATCTCCGCGCGACCGCTCAGCCTTCTCCGCTTCTCGTGGATGGCCGGGTCAAGCCCGGCCATGACGAAAGGGGAATGTTTACCGCTCCAGCGTCCCGCCCGCATGCGGCCGGGACGGCCGCGGTCCGAAGGCTACCGCGCGGCCGTCCTGGTGGGGGTGGGGGCGGGGGCGGCGGCGATCTCGGCGACCAGTTTGCGCGTCATCGCCTCGGCGAAGCTGTCGAAATTCTCGACCTGTAAGAGGAAGGCGCCCGAGCCGCCGATGACGTTTTCCTCGTAATAGTGCGGCAGCCCGCCCGGCGGGTGGGTGTGGAAGGCGTAGCCCGGATTGGCCTGCGTGTTGACGATCGCCAGGCCGTTGATCCTGACCCCGGCCGCCACCGCGTCGTCGCGCGCCTCGGTGACGGCGCGACCGGCATTGCTGGTGCCGTCGCCGGAGATGTCGATGACCCGCTTGTCGCCGGTGGCCGGCGCCTCGGCTAGCCGCGCCATTGCGAAATCGATCGCCGAGCCGATCGCGGTGCGGCCGATATAGGAGCGCGGCGCCGTCCGCATCGTCGCCGCTACGCTGCCGGCGCCCTCCTCGTCGCGCACCACGGTCCAGTCGACGACGACCTTCTGGTCGCCGGCGCCGGCCCATTCGACAAAGGTTACGGCGATCGCATGATGGCGGCCGCCGACGATGGCCCGAAGCACCCGCGGATCGGTCATCGCCGCCGCGTAGCCTTTGCGCTGCAATTCGAATTCGCCGTCGTCGATGCTGCGCGACACGTCTGCGGCGAGCACCAGCAGCAGGTCGACGGTTTCAGCAAAGGCGGCGGGCGCGCCGAAGCCGACGCCGAGGACGCAGATGATGGCAAGCGCGGCGCCAGCGATGTTCCTCATGCGGCCACCTCTCCTGTTGGCGGTGACGATAACGCCGCAGGGCGACCGCGGGAAGCACGAGGCTGGGGCGGCCTAGTGCAGGCAGATGTTGCGGCCGCTTGCCGTCGCGAAAGTCGCTGCGGTGCACGCGCCGCAAACGTGAATTCAACGGGCCAGTTCACGCCGTACGATCGCGGCGCCTGCGGCAAGCGCTTGCAACTTGCCGCAGGCGACCGCGCGCGGCAGGTATTTCATGCCGCAATCGGGGGCGGCGACGAGCCGCTCGGCTGCCACATGGCGCAGCCCCTCGCGCAGCCGCGCCGCGACCTGTTCGGCGGTTTCGATCGTGCGGTCGCCAAGGTCGAGCACCCCGAGCAGGATCGTCTTTTCCGACAGCTCGGTGAGCACGCCGAGATCGAGCCGCGGCTGCGCCGCCTCAAGCGACACCTGGCTGGCCAGCGAGGCGGCGAGCTGCGGCAGGAAGGCGTAGCCGCTCGGCTTGTTGCGCACGAGATGGCCGTAGCCGAGGCAGATATGCACGACGCTCGGGCCGGGAATGCCCTCGAGCGCCCGGTTCATCGCCGCAACGCCATAGCGCGCGGCCTTGTCGGGGGCGGCGCGCACCCACGGCTCGTCGAGCTGCACGACATCGACGCCGGTGGCCTTCAGCTCGCGCAATTCCTCGTTGATCGCGGCGGCATAGTCCATCGCCAGCTCGGCTTCGTCTTTGTAGAACTCGTTCTGCACCTGCTGCGACAGCGTGAACGGGCCGGGGACGGTGATCTTCGTTGCGTGCCTGGCATGCCGCACCAGGAATTCGGCGTCGCGCACCTCGACCGGCCGCTTGCGGCGGATCCGGCCGACCACCCGCGCGACTGGCGTGGCGCGGCCGTTGGCGCCGATCACCGAACCGATCTTGACGGTGTCCAGCCCCTCGACCGCCAGCCCGAAATAATTGGAATAGCTCTCGCGCCGCATCTCGCCATCGCTGACGATGTCGATGCCGACTTCCTCCATCTCGCGGATCGCGACAATCGTCGCGTCGTCCTGCGCCTCGGCCCGGTATGGCTCCGCGATCCGCCAGATGTCTTCGGCATGCACGCGCGGCACGCCGTGCTGTTCGAGCCGCGATCGGTCGATCAGCCAATCCGGCTGCGGGTAGCTGCCGACAACCGTCGTCGGGATCAGGTGGGTGGGGTAGGTCATCGCAAAAATCTCCGGTCGGCCCTCCCGCAGCATATCCGTGCAGAGCGGTGCTTCGCCCCAGAAATTCGCGAAATGCGCCGGCACGGGGTGACGCCAGGGGCCAGCGGCGTGTTTAGCTTTTGATGCACATCAAGGCGGCACCTGCCGCCTTCGAATTAGCTGAAGCCGCGCGGATCCCCCTCGGCCGCTCACGATTGCTGCGGTCCCACCGAAATCCTATGGAGATATAAAATGCCGAAATTGAGGTTGTGGCGGACATTGGCGATGGCCGCCGCCGTTGCGGGTGTGGTGTCGATCGGTGCCGTCCCGCACGCGGCCTATGCCCAGCATCATGGCGGCTGGCATGGGCATGGCGGCGGCTGGGGCCATCATGGCGGGTGGGGCCATCATGGCGGGCATGGCGGCTGGGGCCCCGGCGCGGCGATCGGTCTCGGTCTCGGCGCGTTCGCGCTGGGTAGTGTCTATGGCGCTTATGGGTATCCCGGCTATGGCTACGGCTATCCGGTTTATGGCTACGCAAATCCGTACTACGGCTACTCGTATCCGTATTACGGCGGCGGCTATGGTTACCCGTATGGCTACGGCTATGAGTACGGTTTTTACGTACAAACACGGCGGCTTCCGTCCCCGCGGC
>JBLMXS010000441.1:0-8381 GCA_050257895.1 Thiohalocapsa sp. | reverse complement strand
GTCGGAATACATGGAGCGGCACACCGTCTCGCGGCTGATCGGCGCGCCGCCGGGCTATGTCGGCTTCGACCAGGGCGGCCTCCTGACCGACGCGATCGACCAGCATCCGCACAGCGTGCTGCTCCTCGACGAGATCGAGAAGGCGCATCCGGATCTGTTCAACATCCTGTTGCAGATCATGGATTACGGGAAACTGACCGATCACAACGGCAAGTCAGTCGATTTCCGCAACGTCATCCTGATCATGACGACCAATGCCGGCGCCTCGGACCTGGCGAAGCCGGCGATCGGCTTTGGCAGCGGCATCCGCGAGGGCGACGACCAAGAAGCGATCAACCGGATGTTCAGCCCCGAGTTCCGCAACCGGCTCGACGCGATCATCTCGTTCGCGCCGCTGTCGCCGGCGACGATCGGCAAGGTCGTCGACAAGTTCGTCCTGCAGCTCGAGGAGCAGCTCGCCGACCGCAACGTCACGATCGAGCTCGACGCTGCGGCCCGCGACTGGCTCGCCGCGAAGGGCTACGACCCGCTGTTCGGCGCGCGTCCGTTGGGCCGCGTCATCCAGGAGCACATCAAGAAGCCGCTCGCCGAGGAATTGCTGTTCGGCGCGCTCGCGAAAGGCGGCATCGTCCGCGTCTCGGTCGACAAAGAGGCCGACAAGCTGGTGTTCGCCTTCCGCCCGCGCCCGCCCTCGGCGGCCCCTGAGCCAAAAGAGGCCGAACTGGTCGAGTAGCCAACCCGGACCGCGGGCGGGCGGCACACGCGCGGTCCCGAAGTATCACTCTCCCGGGGGCATCTCGCCGAGGCGCTCCCCGGGACGCACGCTGCGGCGGCGCCACAGGCGGCCGCCTTCGATCGCCTGCCATACCGCGATCGCCGGCAGGCCGATGACGAGGTCGCGCGCCCGCTTCAGCAATGACAGCGCCAGCGCCATCTCCGGGGTCAGCCCGAAGGCAGCGCCGAGCAGCAGGTAGGCGCCCTCCTGCACCCCGACCGCCTGCGGCACGACAAAAGCGGCCGTGCGGATCGCATAGAGCAGGCTCTCGATTGCCAGCACCGCCCCCCATGGCAGCGTCTCGCCGGCCAGCCACAGCGCCAGCCACACCTCGGCGGCGCTGGCGATCCAGCAGAACAGGTGCAATGCGAAATTTGCCCACAACCCGGGCTGGCGGCGATAGATCGCCGCCAGTGCTGCATGCAGCGCGGCGGCGCCTGCGGCGCTGCGCTCGGCCCAGCCCTTGCCGACCCCCTGCCCGATAGCCTGCGCAATGCGTTCGACAAAGCCGTAGCCGCGGCGCTGCACCAGCACGAAGGCACCGGCGGCACCGGCGGCGACGACAAGCCCGATCAGCACCGGCGCCGCCGCCCGCGTCTCCGGCTGCAGCCGCACCAGCCAGGCGAGGCCGAGCGCGGTGTAGGCGAGTTGCGCGACGAATTCGAGCGTCACGTCGACGATCGTGCTGGCGGCGGCGAGCGTGCCGGAAACGCCGGCGACCGCGAGCGCGCGCGCGCCCAGCACGTAGCCGCCGACCTGCGACAACGGCAGCGCCTCGGCAGCCGAATCGCGGACCAGCCGGGCCCACATCACGGCGCCGGTCGGCGCCCGCGGCAGCAAGGCGCGCCAGGCGAGCCCCATCACCGCGATCAGCCCGAGATGGATGGCGCAGATGGCGGCAAATCCGCCGGCACCGACCGCAACCAGTGCATCGAGCACCGCGCCGAGGCCGTAATAGCCGACCAGCGCCAGCATCGCCGCCAGCCCGACGCCGGCGATCACCAACGGCAGGGCCTTCATCGCGATGCGCTTTGGGCCGGGGCTGCCGCCGGGAATGCGCAGGTCGCGCCTGCGCGTTGGTGCGGCACGCTGGCGCCTCTGTCCCCTCACGCAGACGTTACCGGCCGCGGCTTGCGCAGGAATCGGCACGCCAGCCGCACTAAGCACGGCATCGTCTGCGGCCGCAACAGCCGCGCATCGTAGCCGGCCATCCGCCGCTCGTTTTCCCTGAGGCAGAGGTCGAACAACGCCGCCGGCGAAATATCGATGTCGGAGACCTGCTTGCTGCCGGTTAGCGTGAAGTTGTTGTCCTGCGGCGCCTCGTCGCGCGACGCGCCGACGCCGCGGGCCATGCCGATGCGCTCGCGCACCAGCCGTATCCAGGCCGCGGCGATGACGCCGTAGAACCAGGGCCTGCGCCACCATTCGAGGTTGCGGCGATACCAGGCGAGCCAGTTGACGAAGAACAGGATGTGTCGCGCCTCTTCCTGCATCACCGGCTCAAACGTCTCGACCAGTTCCGGGGGGAAGAAACGCGACTGGCGCGCCACCGCGAACAGCCCGAACGCGAAAAAACTGTCGATGCACTCGCTGAGCCCGGTGATCAGGAAGGCCCAGCGCGGGTGCTTCGGCCGGCGGTATTCCGGCTCGGGCGCCAAAGGGATGCCGTAAGCCGCCACCAAATTGGCGAGCACCTCCTTGTGGCGCGCCTCCTCGAAGCCGTTGAGCCTCACCGCCTCCTGCAGCAGCGGGTCGGCGATTGCCGCGGCGTAGCTCAGCACGCGCGTGCTGGCCTTGCCTTCGGTCTGCACAGCGATGTCCCAGATCGGCAGCGAGACGAGGCGCCGGCGCGCCTCCTCGCCGAGCAGCGGCCACTCGACGACCGCCGGCTTATAGGGGTTGTGCGTGTCGAGCAGCATGCGGCAGAAGGCAATTTTGTGCTCCTCGCTGCCAGGGCGGATCGACCCCGAGGCGGGCGCCGTCCAGCGGCGCGCGGCGGTCTCGGCCGCCAGCATGACCTGATCGCTCACCCGAGAAACTCCCCCTCATTTTGCTGTGGTCGAGACGCGACCGGCGGCCCGGCGACGTTGACTAACCGGGGCCGCTCCCCTATATAGCCGCCTCCGCCCGATTGAGGCAGACTCCTTGGAGAGGTGCCGTGAAGCGCACTTACCAGCCGAGCAGGCTTGTCCGCAAGCGCCGCCATGGCTTCCGTGCGCGCATGGCGACGCCGGCCGGCCGGCGCGTTCTGGCGGCACGCCGCGCAAAGGGCCGCAAGCGCCTGTCTGCCTGACGGAAAAGCGTTGATTGCGGCGGCCCGCGCCACAACGACGCGGGCACGAAATCCGCCGACAAATACGGGTCCGATGGCGAACGGTCTTGCAAGGCTCAAGACCCGCGCCGATTTTCTGCGTGTCGCCGCCGCTCGCCGACGCGCGGTGCGGCCGGGCCTGCTGCTGCAGGCGGCGCCGAGCCGGGCCCCCTCGGGCGATGGGTCCGAGGAGGAGCCGGTCGAGAGCGCGGTCGTCAGGGTCGGTTTCACCGCCAGCCGCAAGGTCGGCAATGCGGTGGTGCGCAACCGCGCCAAGCGGCGGCTGCGCGCCGCCGCGGCGGACGTGCTGGGCCGCCGCGGCCGGCCGGGAACGGATTATGTACTGGTCGCCCGCGGCGCAACGGCGGAGCGGCCCTATGCCGAACTTGTCGGCGATCTCGAGGCGGCGCTGCGCCAAGTGGAAAGACCGGCCCGCGACCGGCGGCGGCGCGGCGGCGAGGAGGAGTGAGAATGCATTATCGGGATCGTGATGGCGCAGCGCGCCTCATCGGTCTGGCAATGACGGCGTTGATCCGCGCCTACCAGCTGCTGCTCGCACCGGTGCTGCCGCCCTCCTGCCGCTATTATCCCAGCTGCTCGCACTACGCCCAGGAAGCGATCGCCGCCCACGGCCCGGGCCGAGGCGTGCTGCTGGCGACGCGGCGCCTGCTGCGCTGCCACCCCTGGGGCGGCAGCGGCTACGACCCGGTTCCCTGAGCCGCAGGCCGCCGCAGCCATCCGATGGAACAACGCAATCTCCTGCTCGCGATCGTCATCTCGGTCGGAATTCTGATCGGGTTCCAGTTCCTGTTCGAGAAGTTCCTGCCGTCGCCGAAACCGGCCCCCCAGACGCAGACGGCCCAGACGCAAACGTCCCAGACGACGACCGGAGCGAAGCCGCAACCGGGGAGCCAGGCGCCCGCCCTCAACGGCCCCGGCACCGACCAGCCCGGCACGCCGGCGCCAACCCATTCGGAGACGGAGTCCGGCAGCAAGGCGCGCGAGCTGGCCCTCACCGAGGAGCCGCGCGTCAAGATCGACACGCCGCGCCTGCACGGTTCGGTCGCGCTCAAGGGCGGCCGCCTCGACGACCTGACCCTGGCGACCTATCACGAGACTGTCGACCCCAAGAGCCCCGAGGTCGTGCTGCTGGATCCGAGCGGCACGAAGGAACCCTATTTTGCCGAATTCGGCTGGGTTGCCGGCAGCGGCGCCAAGGTTCCTGGTCCCGACACGCTGTGGAGCGCCTCCGGCGGCAAGCTGACCCCTGATTCGCCGATCACCCTGCGCTGGGATAACGGCCAAGGCCTACTCTTCACGCGCACGATCGCGGTCGACAAGGATTACATGTTCACGGTGCGCGACGCCGTGACAAACAGCGGCAACGCCACGGTCAGCCTCGCCCCCTATGCCCTGATCAGCCGCACCGGCACGCCGCAGGTTGCGGGCTACTACATCCTGCACGAGGGGCTGATCGGCGAACTCGGCGGCTCGCTGCGCGAGGTCAAGTACAGCTCGCTCGCAGCCGGCAAGCCGCAGGATTTCGACTCGACTGGCGGCTGGCTCGGCTTTACCGACAAATACTGGCTGACGGCGCTGGTGCCGGACCAGAAGGAGGTGGTTAAGGCGCGTTTCATCCACCAGGTGGAGGGCGGCGTCGACCGCTATCAGAGCGATTTCGTCGCGCCGTCGGTGACGGTGCCGGCCAACGGCACGGCCTCGACCTCGCTGCGCTTCTTCGCCGGCGCCAAGGAAGTCAACCTGCTCGACGCCTACACCGCCGCCGGCATCCCGCATTTCGACCTGGCGATCGATTTCGGCTGGTTCTACTTCCTGACCAAGCCGATCTTCCTGACCCTGCAGTTCTTCTACGGCCTCATCGGCAATTTCGGGCTGGCGATCCTGTTGCTGACCCTGATCATCAAGCTCTTATTCTTCCCGCTCGCCAGCAAATCCTACCAGGCAATGAGCAAGATGAAGCTCTTGCAGCCGGAGATGCAGAAGATCCGCGAGCGCTTTCCCGACGACAAGGCGCGCCAGCAGCAAGAAATCATGGCAATGTACAAGAAGGTCGGGGCCAATCCGCTGGCCGGCTGCCTGCCGATTGTGATCCAGATCCCGGTGTTCTTCTCGCTCTACAAGGTGCTGTTCGTCACGATCGAGATGCGGCACGCGCCGTTTTTCGGCTGGATCCACGATCTGTCGGCGCCCGATCCGACCTCGTTCGCCAATCTGTTCGGGCTGATCCCGTTCTCCCCGCCGCATTTCCTGATGATTGGGGCTTGGCCGCTGATCATGGGGCTGACCATGTTCCTGCAGCAGAAGCTCAACCCGCAGCCGGTCGACCCGGTGCAGGCGCGGATGTTCATGCTGCTGCCGATCGTCTTCACCTACATGCTGTCGGCGTTCCCGGCCGGACTCGTCATCTATTGGGCCTGGAACAACACACTGAGCATCGCGCAGCAATGGACGATCATGCACCGCGCCGGCGTCGCGTGAGGTACCGGAGCCAACCACCACAAACTCCGCATTTCCGGCGGAAGCCGGGACCCACGCCGCAACCGCTCCGAAAGCGGAAGGATGGACCCCGACTGTCGCCGGGGATGCGGATCAGAGTGCAGGATGCAGCAGGGACTCGCCGACACCGACCTCTATCCGCCCCGTGAGGTCGAGCCGGAGGTGCTCGAAGCCGGTCGGCTACTCTTTGCGCGCGAGTGTCGTTTTGTCGCCGGCGCCGCCGCGGCTGCGGCATTGCCGGCGGAAAGCCTGCCGGAGATCGCCTTTTTCGGCCGCTCCAATGTTGGCAAATCGAGCCTCATCAACGCGCTGACCGGCCGGCGCATGCTGGCGCGCACCTCCAACACCCCGGGCCGCACCCGCCAGATCAATTTTTTCGACCTCGACGGCCGCCTGATGCTCGTCGACCTGCCCGGCTACGGTTATGCCGAGGCGGCGAAGAGCGCGATCAGCGCCTGGACGGGCCTGGTGACCCATTATCTGCGGCGGCGCGCGAGGCTGCGCCGCGTCTGCCTGTTGATCGACGCGCGGCACGGGATCATGGCGGCCGACCGCCCGGTCATGCAGCTGTGCGATTCGGCCGGGTTGTCGTTTCAGGCAGTGCTGACCAAGACCGACAAGCTGGCGCCCGCCGCGCGCGATGCCGCCGCCGCCGCCGTCGCCGCCGAATTCGCCCGCCATCCGGCGGGATATCCCGAGATCCATCTGACGAGCGCCGAGAAGGGGCTCGGCATCGCAGCCCTGCGATCGACGCTCGCCGTGGCGGCGGAACCTGCATTGGCGTTGTAATACTCGCCGCTATATAGAGTGCCGCCATGGACGCGATCGACCCTTCTCCGTTCGAAGCAGCGGCAAGCGCCGCTGCGCCGGCCTTCAAGGCGGCTGTTCTCGCGCAGGCGCTGCCCTATTTGCGGCAGTACGCCGGCCAGACGATCCTCGTGAAATACGGCGGCCACGCGATGTCGACGCCGGAGGGCGCCGCGCCTGGCCACAATGGCGGCGGCGATCCGTTTGCCCACGACGTCGTGCTGCTGCGGCAGGTCGGCATCAACCCGATCGTCGTCCACGGCGGCGGGCCGCAGATCGGCCAGATGCTGACGCGGCTCGGCATCAAGAGCCGTTTTGTCGACGGGCTGCGCGTCACCGATGCCGAGACGATGCAAGTCGTCGAGATGGTCCTCGCCGGCACGATCAACAAGCAGCTGGCGGCCGCGATCAGCGCCGCGGGCGGCTCTGCCGTCGGCCTTTGCGGCAAGGACGGCGGCCTGATCCGCGCCCGCAAGATGACCCGCAACGGCGATGATCTCGGCTTTGTCGGCGAGCCGGAGCGGATCGACGACCGCGTGCTGGCCATCCTGCGCGAGTCCGAGATCATCCCGGTGATCGCCCCGATCGGCGTCGGCGCCGGCGGCGAAAGCTACAACATCAACGCGGACACGGTGGCCGGCGCGGTGGCGGCGGCGGTCAAGGCGCGGCGGTTTCTGCTGCTGACCGACGTGCCGGGCGTGCTCGACGCCGACAAGAAGCTGATCCCGGAATTAAGCGCAGCCGAAGCGCGGCGGCTGATTGCCGACGGCACGATCTCGGGCGGCATGATCCCCAAGGTCGAGACCTGCCTCGCGGCGGTCGAAGGCGGCGTCGAGGCGGCGGTGATCGTCGACGGCCGGGTGCCGCATGCGATCCTCCTCGAACTCTTCACCGAGGGCGCCGGCACCCTCATCCGCAGCACCTGATGGCATACATCACCAGGCGCGAAGGCTGCCCGCTGGGGATGGTCGAGACTTGGGTCTTCGACCTCGACAACACGCTCTATCCGGCCGACTGCCGGCTGTTCGAGCAGATCCAGCAGCGCATGAACGACTACATCTGCCGGCTCCTGGCGGTGACGCCCGAAGAGGCGGCTTCGTTGCGGCGCAGCTATTTTCTCGAGCACGGCACGACGATGCACGGGCTGATGGCGCGGCACCGCGTCGACCCGCACGAGTTCATGGCGTTTGTCCACGACGTCGATTTGACCGTCGTACCGGCCAACCCGGCGCTGGTCGCGGCATTGGAAAGCCTCGGCGGTCGCAAGCTGATCTACACCAACGGGTCGGTGCCGCATGCCGAAAACCTGCTGCGGCATCTCGGCATCGGCCACTGCTTCGACGACATCTTCGACATCGTCGCGTCGGAATTCACCCCCAAGCCGGCGATCGCGCCGTTCCGCGGCTTCGTGACGCGCTTCGGGCTGGAGCCGCGGCGCGCGCTGATGGTCGAGGACATGGCGAAGAACCTGGCGCCGGCCGCCGAGCTCGGCATGACGACCGCCTGGGTGCGCACCGACATCGACTGGGCAGCGACCGCGTCCGACGCCGATTACATCCACCACGTCGTCGAGGATCTGGCCGGCTTTCTCGCCGCGGCGGCCACGCTCGAACAAGAGGGCGGCCGACGGGAGGCTCGGGATGAGCGTCGCCGAAACGATCCGGCAAAAGCTGAACGATAGGCTGGCGCCGAGCCGGCTCGTCATCGTCGACGATTCGGCGCGTCACGCCGGGCATGCCGGGGCGCACCCCGCAGGCGAATCGCACTTCACGCTAACCGTCGTCGCCGCCGCCTTTCGCGGCCTAAACCGCGTCGCGCGGCAGCGGCTGGTTTACGAAACGCTGGCCGCCGAGCTGGCGACGCGCGTGCATGCCTTATCGCTGACGACGCTGACCCCGGAGGAGGACGCAGGCTGAGACGCAGTGACCGATCCGGCGGGCTGAGTGCATTTGTATGCAACCTTAACAAGCA
>JBLMXS010000440.1:0-3649 GCA_050257895.1 Thiohalocapsa sp. | reverse complement strand
CCGTCAATACGATGCAGCCGCCCTACCCGCCGAGTGCCAACACGCCGCCGGCCGGCGGCGACCCGCAACTCGCCGACCCGAACGCCGCAACGACGCTGCCGCCGCAGCACCTGACGACGATCGGCGACCTGTTATCGGCGAAGCAGATCGGCTGGGCCTGGTATGCCGGCGCCTGGCAGGCCGCGCTCGACGGCAAGAACGCGACGCCGGTGCCCAACTTCCAGTACCACCACCAGCCTTTCAACTACATGGCCGACATGGCGCCGGGGACGCGGGCGCGGGCCCAGCATCTGAAGGATGGCGGGCTGGGCGGCGTCGAGTTCATCAAGGCGATCGACGCCGGCGCGCTGCCGCCCGTCACCTTCTACAAGCCGCAGGGGAGCCTCAACGAGCACCCCGGCTACGCCGACGTGCTGGCCGGCGACCGGCACATCGCCGAAATCATCGGTCACCTCGAAAACAGCAGACAATGGCCGCACATGCTGGTCATCGTCACCTATGACGAGAACGGCGGCTTCTGGGACCATGTCGCGCCGCCCAAGGGCGACCGCTGGGGCCCCGCCTCGCGCGTACCGACGCTGATCGTGTCGCCGTTCGCCAAGGCCGGTTACGTCGACCACACGCAGTACGACACGACCTCGATCCTGCGCTTCCTGACCCGCCGCTTCGACCTGCCGGCGCTGGCCGGGCTCGGCGCCCGCGACGCCGCGCTCAAGGCGAACGGCTACCGCCCAATGGGCGATCTGACGGCCGCGCTGAACTTGCCGGCGGCGCAGGATCGGTGATGGTTCCTCCCCCGCCACGCGGGGGAGGAACTCGCCTACAGCTTCTCGACGCCGGCGCGGGCGCAGTCCTCGTCTTCCTGGGAGGTGCCGCCGCCTACGCCGCAGGCGCCGATGACGACGCCGTTCCTGAGGATCGGCACGGCGCCCTGGCCCATGATCATCTCGCCGCCGGAGGCTTGCGCGATGCCGCGCGGCGTCGGCTGGTCGGCGCGCGCCGCCATCTCGCCGCTGGCGCGCCCGAAGCCCGCGGAGGCGACCGCCTTGCCCTGGCAGCCATAGGCGGAGGCCCAGATCGCGTTGTCCATCCGCTGCATCGCGACGAGGCGGCCGCCGGCGTCGACGACGGCGGCGCTGATCCTGATGTTGAGTTCGCGCGCCTTGGCGATGGCGCCGGCGACGATGCGGTTAGCTTCTTCCAGCGTCACACTCATGACCTGCTCCTATTGTCGCAGCGGTTGACGAGGATGATCATAGCGCCGCCCCGGAAAATAATAATGGGCTCCAACGCACGGTTGGCGTTTGCCGGTTGAGTTGGGCATACTCCACCCGGCGCACCGCGACTCGCCTGCGCTGACGGGAGACTGTGGCCGCTGGGAGGACCCCGGAAAAGGCCGCGCGGATGAAAGCAAACGGATGGAATTGCAACGCGATAAGGGCCTTTATGATCCGCGAAACGAGCACGATGCGTGCGGCGTCGGCTTTGTCGCGAACATAAAGGGCCGAAAATCGCACGACATCATCCGCCGCGGCCTGCAGATCCTCGTCAACCTCGACCATCGCGGCGCAGTCGGCGCCGACCCGCTAATGGGCGACGGCGCCGGCTGCATGATCCAGATGCCGGACGCGCTGCTGCGCGACTGGGGCCAGGCGCGGGGCATCGGCCTGCCGCCGCCCGGCCGCTACGCCGTCGCGATGTGCTTCCTGCCGATGCCGGAAAAGGCGCGCCATGTCGCAATCCGGCATATCGAGCATTTTGTCCGCGTCGAGGGGCAGACACTGCTCGCCTGGCGCGATGTCGGCGTGGACACGACGGGGCTCGGCGAGGCGGTCATCCGGTCGATGCCGTTCATCGCGCAGGCCATCGTCGCCGCCAGCCCCGACATCGCCGACCAGGACGAATTCGAGCGCAAGATCCTGACGATCAGGAAGCAGGTGCTGAACAGCGTCGTGCGGCTGTCCGATGAGCTGCAGATGCCGGATCTGCGGCACCTGTACATGCCATCCTTCTCGACCCGCACGGTCGTCTACAAGGGCCTCCTGCTGGCGCCGCAGGTCGAGAGCTTCTACGACGATCTGCGCAACCCGTTGACCGTCTCGGCCTTGGCGCTGGTGCACCAGCGTTTTTCGACCAACACCTTCCCGTCGTGGCGGCTGGCGCATCCCTACCGCTTCATCTGCCACAACGGCGAGATCAACACGGTGCGCGGCAACGTCAACTGGATGGCGGCGCGCCGCCAGGCGATGAAGTCGGACCTCCTGGGGCCGGATCTCGCCAAGATGGTGCCGCTGATCGGCCCCGGCCAAAGCGACACCGCCTGCATCGACAACGCCCTCGAACTGCTCGTCGTCGGCGGCGGCTACTCGCTGGCGCATGCGATGATGATGCTGATCCCGGAGGCGTGGTCCGACCCGCTGATGGATCCCGAGCGCCGCGCCTTCTACGAGTACCACGCGGCGCTGATGGAGCCGTGGGACGGGCCGGCGGCGATCGCCTTCACCGACGGCCGCCAGATCGGCGCGACCTTGGACCGCAACGGGCTGCGGCCCGCGCGCTACATCGTCACCGACGACGACCATGTGATCATGGCCTCGGAAGCCGGCGTGCTGCCGGTGCCGGAGGAGAGGATCGTCCGCAAGTGGCGATTGCAGCCCGGCAAGATGCTGCTGATCGACCTCGAGGAAGGCCGCATTATCGACGATGCCGAGATCAAGGCCAAGCTGGCGGCCGAGCACCCTTACGAAGCCTGGCTCAAAGAGACGCAATGGAAGCTCGAGGACCTGCCGGAGGCGCCGGAAGGCGCGACGCCGGCGGTGTCTAACGATCCCGAGAGCCGGCTCGACCTGCAGCAGGCGTTCGGCTACACCGAGGAGGATCTGCAATTCTTCCTCGAGCCGATGGCGCGCGAGGGGGATGACCCGGTCGGCTCGATGGGCACCGACACGCCGATCGCCGCCTTCTCGAACCGGCCGAAGCTGCTCTACAACTATTTCAAGCAGAATTTCGCGCAGGTCACCAACCCGCCGATCGACCCGATCCGCGAGGAACTGGTGATGTCGCTGATCTCGATGATCGGGCCGCGGCCGAACCTGTTGTCGCACGAGGTCGGGACGCACCACCGGCTGGAAGTGGCGCAGCCGATCCTGACCGATGGCGATCTTGCGAAGATCCGCAACATCGAGCACCTGGTCGACCACTTCAAGACCGACACGCTCGACATCACCTGGCCGGTCACCGAGGGGGCAGGCGGCATCGCGACGGCGCTCCACCGCCTGTGCCATGAGGCGAATGCGGCGGTCGAGGCCGGGCACAACATCCTGATCCTGTCCGATCGCAAGGTCTCCGCGGAGCGGGTGCCGATCCCGGCCTTGCTCGCGACGTCGGCGGTGCACCACCACCTGATCCGCGAGGGCCAGCGCACCAATACCGGCATCGTCGTCGAGACCGGCGAGGCGCGCGAGGTGCACCATTTCTGCGTGCTCGCCGGCTACGGCGCCGAGGCGATCAACCCCTATCTCGCCTTCGCGACGATCGAGCAGCTGCGCACCGAGGACGGCCTGCCGCTGTCGGCCGAGCAGGTGCAGAAGAACTATTTGAAGGCGCTGGGAAAGGGCATCCTCAAGGTGATGTCCAAGATGGGCATCTC
>JBLMXS010000439.1:0-11758 GCA_050257895.1 Thiohalocapsa sp. | reverse complement strand
ACGCGGGCGCTCGCTCGCGCCACGATGATCGCGTCCGGCCCGCCGTGGTGGCCGGCACGCGGCCCCGGCGTGCGGGGCCAGGGTGCACCCCTCCGGCGTCTCCCCCGAGACCCGGGAGGGGGCTCTCCCTCAAGTGAGAGGAATTTTCGATGGCTACCTCACCGACCGACCGCATCTCCGCGGGGCTGGAGGCCCGGCAGCGCGCCCGCGACGCCGGTGGCCGAGCGCCGCAGCCGATGGCTCTCGTCCCGCCCGGCGGGCGACCCGTTCCCCGGCGGACCGGCGCAGACCTGGCCGAGCAGGCGCAGAAGATTCTGGAGACCGAGGCCGAGGTGAAGCGCATCATCGGGGAGGCGCGCGAGGAGATGCGCGCGGCGACCGGGAAGATCCACGAGCAGTGGGCCGCTGAGACCGCGATCCGGCGCGACGTGGCGCAGCCCATCGCCCGCGAGAAGGCCCGGCAGGCCGTGGCCGAGATTCGGCAGTCGCACAAGGAGATGCTTGAGGCGATTATCCGCGACTGCGGCGCCTCGCACCGCGCCCTGGTCGAGCAGAGCCCGCTCCAGCACAGCCGCGCGCAGGCCCTGTCCCTTGTCAGGCTGGGCACGCCGGAGCGCGCCAACCTGGAGCAGACAGTCGCCAAGACCGGCCGCGTCGGCCTCGTCTCGCTCGGCCAGGAGGCGCTCGCCCTGATGGCGTCCGACGATCCCGAGAAGCGGTACCAGGGCACGTTTCTGGCCTCGGTGCTTCACCTGGAACTTGGCTCGCGCGAGCCGGCCGACCGGCCATTCGCGCCCAGCGTCCTGGTCGAGCACGCGCCGCTCCAGGAGCACGACCAGGCGGCGAGGGCCATCCGGGTCGGCAACTCGGCGCTGACGAACATCTCGAAGCTGATCAACGACTTCCTGGGCGGCAGGGACGACGCGCCGCGGTCGCTCGCCAGGATCATGGACGACATCGACGAGGCGGAGGAGGCGTGACCGTGCTCCGCTATAACATCGGCCGCCAGCCGCCGACCCGCGAGGAGCTGCGGGCCATGCGGCAGAGGGCGGAGGCGCTCGACGCGGAGCGCTACGGCAACACGGGTCGGGCCACCTGCCCGATGTGCGGCGGCAGCTTCTGGAGCTGGAACCTGTCGCAGGTTATGGCCTGCCCAAGCTGCAACCCGCCGGTCAGGTCAGAGCCGGCCAACGGAAGGCCAAAGGTGCCCGGTCACATGCTTGATATCGTCGGACGCCGACCGCGCTCGCGGGACGAGTCGGCGCGGCGCCGGGCCGCCGAGCAAAGCCGGGCCTACAGGGCCAGGTTGAGGAGCCGCTGATGGCACAGGTCCCGTGGAACAAGGGGACGGGCAAGATGACCAAGGCGGTGAAGGCCGCGTTCGTCGAGGTGCTCCGTGAAACGGCGTCGCCGACGCAGGCCGCGAAGTTCTGCGGCGTCTCGACCAACATCGCGTACATCGCCAGGGATCGCGACCTGGAGTTCCGGGTCGAGTGGGACAAGGCGGTCGAGCAGGCGATGGACCAGCTCCAGGGCGAGGCCTACCGGCGGGCGGTGCACGGCGTGGTGCGTCCCGTGGTCCAAGGCGGCCACCTGGTGAGGGACGACGGCGGCGAGGTCCTCAACACCACCGAGTACAGCGACCGCCTGATGGAGGTTCTGCTTCGCTGGAAGCACCCTCAGGCGCTCGCGACGCGCCTGAATGTCCGGGTCGAGGAGCCGCTCGGGCTGGAGCCGGAGGTCCTGATCCTGATGGCCCCGGGCGATCGCCGCGCGCTCCTGGAGCTGCTCAAAAAGTACGCGGCGCTGGCCGAGCCGCGCCGGCAGGCATTGCTGGAGGCGGGCAATGGCTGAGCGAGCAACGGCGCCCGACGTGGTCGGTGATGCCATTCGGCGCCTTGAGGGCCTGGATGCGGGCGGAAAGCTCCTCCGGGCCACTGCACCAGCTTTCGCAGCGGCCCTCGGCATCACCGCCCGCCTTAAGTGGACGCCGATAGGCTACTTGCCGGACCTTACCCTAGAGGAATGGCAGGCCGCCGCCGAGGAGAACCAAGCCCGCTACCATGTGGGGCAGTTGAACAGGGAGACATGCGATGAAGTACGCAGCCAGAAGCATCGGCAGGGGGTCCGCCGCCGGTGACAACGCCACGACCGACCGGACGGTGCTGACCGTCACCAGGCAGCCGGTGCCGGTCGAGACTCACGGGCCGCACCCGACGCGCCACGGCGTCACCCGGCCGACACCCGATGGGCTTCGTGCGGCGCCGCCGCCGAAGTCGGGCACGGGCCGATAACGCCACCCGACGAGTCGGTACAGGTAAGTGCGTCACGGTTGACCTGCCGCATTTGTGCCCCACATATTCGGCGTCGGCCTCTGTGCCGATGATGTCGCGGGCGAACGCGCCGTAAATCGTCCCCGATGCCCAACGCAACGCCTCGGCGGCAATCCACAACTGATGGAGCCCGCCGTGACAATCGTTGTCTGCAACAAGAGTCGTGAGAATAGGTGCCGCAAACTTCTGCGGCGTCGCGGTCTTACCCTTGAGAAGTCCCGATTGCGAAACTCGGCATCGCCCGAATACGGGTGCTACAGGGTCTGCGATGGTAACGAGGTGATCGACGGATACATGCCGTACAGCTTTTCGCTGACGCTGGACGATGTCGAGGCGCTGGTCGCGCGAGGCGTCAAATCGCGCTGACTGTAGAGTCGAATTGAATTGGGGGTCCCCGCTCCAACAATGGGGCGGGGTTCTCATTGACTTATGGGCCGCTCACGCTGAGTGCCGCTGGGCGTGCGGCAGTCGTGCGGACCGACGCGCCGGCAGCATGCAACGCGCTGATCCGACTCGCCTTTACGCGCGCCGCTGCTCGGCTTTTAATCAGTAGGTCCCGGGTTCGAATCCCGGCGGGCTCACCATTCCAACAGTTTCATTCATCGGCTTGCGGGCCGCCTGCCTTCCCGCGGCTTATCTTGTCTCAGGCCGTTGGCCTCCAGTCGGCGGACCTGGATAAGCTGGGCTGGGAGCCGGCGCAGGTATCGCCTTCGGCTCCTCGCAATGACGCTCCTTTGTGGTCATGCGAACTTCGCGGAACGAATGCAGGCGAGCTCGGTTGCAATGCCGGCCGCCGCGGCGCCAGATCAAGGCCAGTCCGCTATTCGGGACGGCGGCCGACCCGACGGTGATCGGAATCCCCTTGGTTTGCTGACCAATCGGAGAAGACGAGATGGGCAAGCTCGACGGCAAGGTGGCTATCGTCACGGGTGCGGCACGGGGACTTGGCCGGGGCTACGCGAAGCGACTCGCCGGCCTCGGCGCGAAAGTCGCCGCGGCCGACCTCGATCTCCATTCCTATGCGGAATTCGAGGCCGAGGCGAAGGACATGACTGCCGACAGCACAGTGACCGAGATCGAGGCAATGGGTGGCGAGGCCCTCGGGATCGAGGTCGATGTCATGGACCATGCGGCCGTCGCGGGAATGGTCGCCCGCGTGGTGCAGAGATGGGGCCGCGTCGATGTCCTGCTCGCCAACGCGGGCGGCGGTCGTGGTCGGCCAATGGACACGAAGGCGAGCAATCTCGACCCGGCGCTGTTGCGGCTTGTCGTCGGGATGAACCTGTTCGGGACTGTCTACACGGTCAACGCGGTCGCCCCGGTGATGAAGGAGCAGCGTTCGGGCAAGATCATCACGGTAAGCTCAATTGCCGGAACGGGGCCGTCACTGGACGGCGGGTATGCGCATTATGGCGCAGCAAAGGCCGCTATCGCCCACTACACGCGATATTTGGCCCAGGATCTCGGACCATTCGGGATCACCGCGAACTGCATCGCCCCCGGCGTGATCGCCACCGGCCGGATCATGGCAACGGTCATCCCCGGCAGCAGCCAAAGCAACCGCGACCGGGCCGAGTTGGTCGCGTTGCGCCGGCTCGGGACGGTGGAGGATTGCGCCAAGGTGGTCGAGTTCCTCGCGACCGACCTGTCCGACTATGTGACCGGAGCCGTGATCCCGATCGACGGCGGGCTGGTGCGCGGGTGATCATTCGCGCCGTCAAGCTCGTGAGTTGCCGATCGCTCGGGCGATCACCGTCACCGAAGCCGGCCGGCACCATCCGATCCTCGCGTCGCGTGCCGCGATGATGGCGCAGCCGCGGCCGGGCGCGCCCTCCGGCGTGGCCGCCTATGTCGATGTCGACGACATCCGGGCGGCGACCGACAAGGCCAGGTCGCTTGACGCAACGGTGGCGCACGACGTGACCGAGGTGTCGAATGCCGGCTCGTTCTCGATCACCATCGACCCGACCGGCGCTACCGTCGGCTTGTGGCAGCCGATGAGGAAATAGCCTTTCAGCTATCCTGATCGTCCTGCCGGAACCCTCCCCGCGGCGCGTGCAGCGTGTTACGCTCGCGGCGCGTTTTGAGGAGGAGAGCACATGGGGATGGGGAAAGTGGCGGCGGCGCTCGGCGCCGTGGCGCTCAGCCTTGCCACAATTGCCGCCGCAGGACCGGCAGCCGCCCAGCAATCGGGCGGCATCCTGCGGCTCTATCATCGCGACAGCCCCGGCAGCATGTCGACCCACGAGGAGGCGACGATTTCGACGATCGCGCCGATGATGGCCGTCTTCAACAATCTCGTGCTGTTCAACCAGCACGAAAAGCAGAACCGGCCGGAATTTATCGAGCCGGAGCTGGCGGAAAGCTGGTCGTGGAACGAGGACCACACCAGGCTCAGCTTCAAATTGCGGCACGGCGTCAAGTGGCATGACGGCAAGCCGTTCACCGCCAATGACGTCAAATGCACCTGGGATTTGCTGATCGGCAAGGCCAAGGACAAATTGCGGCTCAACCCGCGCAAGGCGTGGTACCGCAACCTCGACGAGATCGTCGTCAACGGCGACGACGCCGTCACCTTCGTGCTGAAGCGGTCGCAGCCGTGGTTCCTGATGCTGCTCGCCTCCGGCGATTCGCCGGTCTACCCGTGCCATGTGCCGCCGGCGCAGATGCGGCTGCACCCAATCGGCACCGGGCCGTTCAAATTCGTCGAGTACAAGCCGAACGAGCAGATCAAGCTGGTGAAGAACCCCGATTACTGGAAGCAGGGGCGGCCCTATCTCGACGGCATCGAGTGGACGATCGTGCCCAACCGCGCGACGCAGGCCCTCGCCTTCATCGCCGGCAAGTTCGACGTGACCTTTCCGTACGAGGTCACGGTGCAGCAGACCAAGGACATCACCGCGCACGCGAAAGACGCAATCTGCGAGATCGACCCGACGATGATTTCGTTCAACCTCCTGGTCAACCGCGACAAGCCGCCGTTCGACGACGCCGACATCCGCATGGCGATGATGCTGGCGATGGACAGGAAGGCCTTTATCGACATCACCTCCGAGGGCAAGGGCTCGATCGGCGGTGCGATGCAGACGCCGCCGGCCGGGGTGTGGGGGCTGCCGCCGGAGATTCTGAAGACGCTGCCGGGCTACGGGCCGGACATCGAGGCGAGCCGGGCGCAGGGACGCAAGCTGATGGAGAAGCACGGCTACGGCCCTGACAAGCGCCTCGCCGTCAAGGTGCAGACGCGCAACATCGCGCAATATCGCGACCCGGCGATCGTCCTGATCGACCAGCTGAAGCAGATCTACATCGACGGCGAGCTCGAGGTCGTCGAGACCGCCAATTGGTTTCCGCGCATTGCTCGCAAGGACTACACGATCGCCGGCAACCTGACCGGCAGCGGCGTCGATGATCCCGACGCCTATTTCTACGAGCACTACGCGTGCGGCTCGCAGCGCAACTACACCAACTACTGCAACCCGGAGCTCGAGAAGCTGTACGAGAAGCAGTCGATGGAGCCCGATTTCGAGAAGCGCAAGCACCTCGTCTGGGAGATCGACAAGAAGCTGACCGAGGACGGCGCCCGCCCGATCCTCTATCGCTACGACCTCGGCACCTGCTGGTACAAGCGCGTGCACGGGCTGACGGTGATGGTCAATTCGATCTTCAACGGCTGGCGCTTCGAGGACGTCTGGCTGGAGAAGTGAGCCGCGGCAGGACTCCAGCAGGACTCCCGCGGGCCGGTGCGGCCTTCGAGCCGCGGCCTGCGGCCGCTCCTCAGGCTGACGGAAGGTCTTCGATGGCCCCAGGAGAGTCCTCATCCTGAGGTGCCTCGCGAAGCGAGGCCTCGAAGGAGCGGCACAGGTCCGAGGGCGGACGAGGGGGCCCCGTTAGCGAGGGGGTGCGCGCCGGGACGGGTTTTGTCACAATAGGCCGATGTCCGACGCGAACGGCATAGCGCACCCCTCGCTGCCGACTGGCCTGTGTCTCGTCACCGGCGCGACCGGGTTTGTCGGCGCGGCGGTGGCGCGGATCTTGCTGCGGGCGGGGCACAAGGTGCGGGTCCTGGCGCGCCGCAACAGCGACCGCCGCAATCTCGACGGGCTCGCGGTCGAGATCGCCGAGGGCGCGCTCGACCAGCCGCAGACCTTGCCGCCGGCCGTCGAAGGCTGCCGCTATTTGTTCCATGTCGCGGCCGACTACCGGCTGTGGGTGCCGGATCCGGCGTCGATGTTCCGCGTCAATGTCGAGGGCACGCGGGCGTTGATGCAGGCGGCGCTCGACGCCGGGGTCGAAAGGATCGTCTATACCAGCAGCGTCGCGGTGCTCGGCATCATCAAGGGCGGGGTCGCCGACGAAGAGACGCCGAGCGCCGCGCACGACATGATCGGCCCGTACAAGCTGTCGAAATTCCAGGCCGAGATCGCTGTCCGCGAGCTGATCGAGGAGCGGGGGCTGCCGGCCGTGATCGTCAACCCGTCGACCCCGGTCGGCCCCGGCGACGTAAAGCCGACCCCGACCGGCCGGATGATTGTCGAGGCGCTGCGCGGGCGCATGCCGGTGTTTGTCGACACCGGCCTCAACGTCGCGCATGTCGATGATGTCGCGCTCGGCCACCTGTTGGCGGCGCGCTCCGGGCAGATCGGCCGGCGCTACATACTCGGCGGCGAGAATCTCGGGCTCGGCGACATCCTGGCGGAGATCGCGCGGCAGACCGGCGGCCGTCCGCCGGTGATGAAATTGCCGCACCGCGCGGTGCTGCCGATCGCGGCCGGGGCGCAGGCCCTGGCCCGGCTAACGCGGCGCGAGCCGTTCGCCACGGTCGACGCGGTGAAGATGGCGCAGAAAAAGATGTTCTTCAGCTCGGCGCGCGCCGTCGCGGAGCTCGGCTACGCGCCGCGCCCGGCGCGCCAGGCGATTACTGACGCCATCGCCTGGTTCAAGGCGAACGGCTACGTCAGATGACAACGCTCGCCGAGAACAGCGCGGCACCAAGCGCCCACGCCGCTGACAGTGTCGAGGCGCCGTCCGGCAAGGGCCGCGGCGACGAGAATTTCCCGGTCGGGTCGTGGCTGATCCGCCGCGAGCTGCGGCCGCATGTCCACGCCTTCTACCGCTTTGCCCGCAATGCCGACGACATCGCCGATAGCCCGGCGCTCGCCGCCGCCGAGAAAGTGCGCCGCCTCGACCGCATGGGGGCTGTGCTCGACGGCTCTCCCGGCGACGACGCGCCGGCTGCCGCGTCGATGCGTAAGAGCCTCGCGGAGACCGGCGTCACGGCGCAGCACTGCCACGACGTGCTGCGCGCCTTTCGCCTCGACGCGACGAAGCTGCGCTATCGCGACTGGGACGATTTGATGGCGTATTGCCGCTACTCGGCGTCTCCGGTCGGCCGCCAGCTGCTCGACCTGCACGGCGAGAGCCGTGACGCGTGGCCGGCCTCGGACGCGCTGTGCAGTGCGTTGCAGGTGCTGAACCATCTGCAGGACTGCGCCGACGACTACCGCAATCTCGACCGGGTCTATTTGCCGCTCGACGAGCTCGCGGCTGCCAGCTGCGACGTCACGGCACTGGCGGCGCCGGCGGCCTGCCCGGGGCTGCGGCGTGTGCTGGACCGGCTGCTCGACCGCACCGACGCCCTGATCGCCGCCGCGCGCGCCCTGCCGCCGCAGGTCACCGCGCGCGGCCTGCGCTGGGAATCGGCGGTGATCGTCGAACTGGCGGCGCGCCTCGCCCGCCGCCTGCGGCGCGGCGACCCGCTCGCCGGCCGCGTCAAATTGACGAAGAGCGACTTCGCCGCCGCCTTCCTTTTCGGCGTTCTCGGCCGCCGTCGCGCATGACCGGGACGGTGTGGGATGCCGTCGGGAGGCCTCCCGACGAGGACGAACTGCGCGAGACCATTCGCCGCAAGGTCGAGTCGGCGGGCACTTCGTTCTATTGGGCGATGCGCCTGCTGCCGGCCGAGCGGCGCAACGGGATGTACGCGATCTACGCCTTCTGCCGCGAGGTCGACGACATCGCCGACGATGTGGTGCCGCCGGGCGAGAAGAAAGCGGCGCTCGCGGTGTGGCACGACGAGATCGACGCGCTTTACGGCGGCCGGCCGGGCCACCTGATCGCCCGCGCCCTGCACGAGCCGGTGCGGCGCTTTCGCCTGAGACGCGAAGACTTCCACGCCGTTATTGACGGTATGGAAATGGATGCCGTGCAGGACCTTCGTGCCCCCGATCTCGCGACGCTCGATCTCTATTGCGGCCGCGTCGCCGGCGCCGTCGGTCACCTTTCGGTGCATGTGTTCGGCGATTCCGGGGCGGCGGCGCATGCGGTGGCCGACTCGCTCGGGCGCGCCCTGCAGCTGACCAACATCCTGCGCGATCTCGACGAAGACGCGCGGCGCGGCCGCCTCTATCTGCCGCGCGAGATCCTCGATCGCCACGGCATCCGCGGCGACGATCCGCTGCAGGTGCTGCGCCACCCGGCGCTGCCGGCCGCCTGCCGCGACGTCGCGACAATCGCCGAGGGGCATTTCGCCGCCGCCGCCGAGGCGATGCGGCGCTGCTCGCGGCGGGCGATGCGGCCGGCGGCGGTGATGGCGGCGTTCTACCGCGCGCTGCTCGACGCGATGCTGCGCTCGGGATGGCGCGATCCCGGCGCGCGCGTCAGCCTGTCGAAGCCGCAGAAGCTGTGGCTGGTGCTGCGCCACGGCCTCCTATGACCGCCGCCGCCTCTCCGGCCGGCGCCAACCGGGCCGGCACCGTGCATGTCATCGGCGCCGGTCTGGCCGGGCTGGCGGCCGCGGTCGCGCTCGCCGATAGCGGCCGCGAAATCATCCTCTACGAAGCCGGCAGGCAGGCCGGCGGCCGCTGTCGCTCGTTTCTCGATCCCGGGCTCGGTGTGCGCATCGACAACGGCAACCACCTGCTGCTCTCCGGCAATGCAGCGGCGCTGTCTTACATCGAGCGGATCGGCGCCGTGGCGACGTTCGAGCCCGCGGCGCCGGCAATTCCGTTCCTCGACCTGGCGAGCGGCGAGCGCTGGACGCTGCGCCCTGGGCCGGGCCGGATCCCGTGGTGGCTGCTGTCGGCGCGGCGCACCGTGCCGGGGGCGCGGCTGCGCGACTGGCTCGATTTGCTGCGACTGTGGCGCGCCGGGCCGAACGACACCGTGGCAGCGGCGCTGCGCACGAACCGGCCGCTGTTCCGCCGCCTGTGGGAACCGCTGACGGTCGCGGCGCTGAATACGCCGGCGGCGGCGGCGTCGGCGCCGCTGCTATGGCGGGTAGTGGCCGAGACGCTGGGCCGCGGCGCCGCCGGCTGTCGGCCGCTGCTGGCGCGCGAGGGATTGTCGGAGAGCCTTGTCGACCCGGCGCTCGCCTTCCTCGCACGGCATGGTTGCGCGATCCGTTTCGGCGCCGTCCTCAGGGCGCTGGAGTTCGCCGGAACGCGGGTCGGCGCGCTTGGGTTCGACGACCATGCGGTCGCGCTGCGGCCGCACGACGCGGTCATTCTGGCGGTGCCGGCGGCGATCGCGGCGCGCCTCGTTCCCGGCCTCGTCGTGCCGGACGATTACGCGCCGATCGTCAACGCCCACTTCCGCTACGCGGCGCCTTCCTCATTGCCGTTGTTCGCGGGTGTCGTCGGCGGCGCCGCGGAGTGGGTGTTCCGCAAGCGCGAGGTCGTGTCGGTGACGGTCAGCGCCGCCGACCAGCTGGTCGACCGGCCGGCCGAGGCGCTGCGCGACCTGCTGTGGCGGGACGTGGCGCGCGCCTTCGGAGTGAAGCCTAAGCCGGCGCCGCCGGCGCGCATCGTCAAGGAGCGGCGCGCCACCTTCCGCGCCACCCCGGCGCAGCTCCGGCGACGGCCGCCCACCGGCACAAGCTGGAACAATCTTCGCCTTGCAGGCGATTACGTCGATACCGGCTTGCCGGCTACGATAGAAGGCGCTATTCGCTCTGGCTTCGCGGCCGCCGCCGCAATTCGCGCGCCGGTTGCCGACATGGCCATCCGGTCCCCGGCCGGCCTCCCCCACCCCGCTCCCGGCACACATCGAGGATTGCCAGCGCGCGCTGCCATGAAGAGTGGGCCATGAAGAGTGGAATGACGGTACAGGAGCCATCGCCGATGCCGGCCCCGGCGGACCCGCCGGCGGGCCTCGACGATGCGATCGAGGGCGCGGTCGAATCGCTCTTGTCGCTGCAGCGCGACGATGGGCACTGGGTGTTCGAACTCGAAGCGGACGCGACGATCCCGTCGGAATACATCCTCTTGCAGCACTACTTCGGCAGCATTGACCACGCGCTCGAGCAGCGCATTGCCCCGTATCTGCGGGAGCGCCAGGGCAACGACGGCGGGTGGCCGCTGTTCTATGGCGGCGCGATGGACATCAGCGCCTCGGTCAAGGCGTATTTCGCGCTGAAGGCGGCCGGCGACTCGATCGACGCGCCGCACATGGCGCGCGCTCGCGCCGCGATACTCGCGCGCGGCGGCGCCCGGCGCTGCAATGTTTTCACCCGCATCATGCTGGCGTTGTGGGGGGAGGTGCCGTGGCGGGCAGTGCCGGTGATGCCGGTCGAGATCATGCTGCTGCCGCGCTGGTCGCCGTTCCACATCGACAAGGTGTCGTACTGGTCGCGCACCGTGCTGGTGCCGCTCCTGGTACTGATGGCGCTGCGGCCGCGCGCCCGCAATCCGCTGCGCCTGTCGATCGCCGAGCTGTTCGTCGAGCCCCCCGACAGCGTCCACGACTGGATCGCGCCCCCCACTGCCTCGCCGGTCGGCCATGCCTTCGCCCTCCTCGACCGCGCGCTGCGGCTGGCCGAGCCGATGTTCCCTGCCGATCCGCGCCGCCGCGCCATCGACAAGGCGGTCGCCTTCGTCACTGAGCGCCTCAACGGCGATGACGGGCTGGGCGGCATCTTCCCGGCGATGGTCAACGCGCTGATGGTGTTCGACTGCCTTGGCTACAGCGAGGACCATCCCGACCGCCGCATCGCCGCCGCTGCGGTGAGAAAGCTGCTGGTGCTCGACGGCGAGGAGAGCTACTGCCAGCCCTGCCTGTCGCCGGTGTGGGACACCGCGCTGGTGGCGCACGCCTTGATGGAGGTCGGCGAGAAGCGGCTGGCGCCGCGCATCCGCCGCGGCCTCGACTGGCTCGAGCAGCGCCAGGTGCTCGACGTGGTCGGCGACTGGGCGACGGTGCGCCCGGGGCTGCGGCCCGGCGGTTGGGCCTTCCAATACGCCAACCCCTACTATCCCGACCTCGACGACACGGCGGCGGTGGCGCTGGCGCTCGACCGCTTCGACCCTGGGCGCTACGGCCCGGCGGTCGACCGCGCCGCCGAGTGGGTGATCGGGATGCAGAGCAAGAACGGCGGCTGGGGCTCGTTCGACGCCGACAACACGCATTACCACCTGAACCATATCCCGTTT
>JBLMXS010000438.1:0-2874 GCA_050257895.1 Thiohalocapsa sp. | reverse complement strand
CCCGCGCGCGTCGTTCGCATAGTCGAGCACCGCATAGCTCAGCTTGACCTCGGCGTCGGCGAGCCAGTCGGCCGCCTTGGCATCGAGCGGGTTGAAATCGTCCGCCTTGGGCAGGGCATAGTCAGAGGCCCTGAGCCCGTAATCGTCGGCCTTGGCGATCTCGGCCATGGCCGACTTGGCTCTCGCATTCAGGCCGTTCTCGTCGACCCACAGCAAGGGCTGGTCGGGCACCGAGTAATAGTCGAGGAGGGCGACCTGCTCGCTCTTCCGCGCCGAGCTCTTCTCGGCGAGCTTGCCTTGCACGGCGATGCGCAGCGCCTCAGGCTGGTTGATCAGGTCGGGCGGGCCGTCCGGCTCTGCCGCGAATGCCGGCAGGCTCAAGGCGCACGCCGCGATCACCCCCAAGACGATTGGCCTCATGATCTGCTCCCTCATGGTCGAGGCGAACCCAACCCGGCACTTAGCATGGTAACCGATTAAAGGGCAAAACGGCTCAAATTTGGGCCGATGTGACATTCGTTCGTGCCTGTTGCCGATCGGCACCAACCGGCCTTTTCCTTAGGCGAGGGCCAGGATTTCCTCGGTCGAGAGATGGCCCGGGACGACGGTGATGGGCACGGGAAACGTGCCCACATGGCCTCCGCCGGCAAGGGTTGTGACGAGAGGTCCCGGACCCGCCGGGTCCTTGGAGGCGCCGAGCACGAGCACACCGATGTCCTCGTCCTCCTCGACGAGCTTCCGGATCTCGTCGGCCTTGGTGCCCTCGCGCACGATCTCTTCCGGCACGACGTCCTCGAAGCCCATCGCCTTCAACTTCATGCCGAACAGGCGAAACACGGCGCGCGCCTTGTTGTGCCCTTCCTCGCGCGCGATCTCCTCGATGCCGAGCCAGTGCTGGAATTCGACGCCGGGCTCGACGACGTAGAGGAGCGCGAGATGGCCTGCTGTGCGCTTGACCCGCGAGGCGGCAAAGGCAAGCGCGCTCTCGCATTCCGGCGTCTCGTCGACCACCACGAGGAACTTCCGCTTGTGGCCTTCGACGTAGATCTGCCGCTTCTTCCGCAGCTTGGCGGGAGCCGGGCTTTTGGATTCGGCAGGTTTCTTCTTTTTGACCATGGGGCTTAGTCGCCGTCAGGCGAGATCGATCGCGTGGCGCTTCAGATCGTTGAGGGCGACGATCTCGAGCGTCGCCTCGTGGGTGGCGCCGAGAATGACTTTCGGCGCGCGTCCGGCTTCGAGCGCCTCGCGCCAGCGCTGGGCGCACAGGCACCAGCGGTCGCCGGGCCGAAGGCCGGGAAAGTCGAAATCCGGCTGCGGGGTGGAGAGGTCGTTGCCGCGCGCCTTGGAAAAAGCGAGGAACTCGGCTGTTACCTCGACGCAGACCGTATGCAGCCCGACATCCTCAGGCCCGGTATGGCAGCATCCGGTGCGGAAGAAGCCGGTCATGGGCCGCTCTGAGCAGCTCTTCAGCGGCTCACCATAGACGTTCTTCTGCCCTTCGAGGGGATTTGCCCGCCGCTCCTGCATGGGGAGCGATATTGCCCGATCCACAGCAGAACGGAAAGCCTCGGCGGGGAAAATTGCGGCAGCAGCTTTGCCATTGTCGCACACGACGGCGGCAGACTGTCTCTCCGATGGGAGGCGATTGTGACTGCAACATAAAGCTGTGCTGTGCCCAGATGCACTAGTCGCCGCGGGGCCTACTGCCCGAAAATTGGGCGCAAGAGAGCAATCGCGCCGGGCGGCTCAAGGCGCGCGGCGCGCACACGGGGGCGGTTGATGAGACGCAGGCATCGTTGCGGGCGAACCGCATCGGCGCGCGCAAAATCGCGCGCCACATGCTCCCATCCCGGAAGAACGTTCGTGCGGCGAACAGATCACAAGTCGCTGCTGGTCGGCGCGGCGCTCGTCTCGACGCTGGTCATCGGCAGCCTTCTCACGACGACACCCGCTTCGGCGAGGGCCTGCATTCAGCCCGCACCTCCCGCGCCCATCATCGACAGTTCGACGACCGAGCCCATCACCTGCATCAACGTCGACAACCGCACCAACGCCGCTGACGACACGATCAGCATCGATGTCGGCGGAACCGCCACCGGCGGCGAGGCCATCGGCGGCAGCGCTAATGGCGGCAGCGGCGGCAACGGCGGCGGTGCAATAGTCACGGCGGTCGGCGGCGACGGCACTGCGACCGGCGGTGGGGCCGGCGTCAACGCCCCGGGTGGCCTCGGCGGCGCGGCCACGGGGGGTATCGGCGCTTTCGGAGGGGATGGCACCGGCGGTCACGGCGGCGCCCTCCATCGTCAACAGGGGCGACATTGAAACTCTGGCGGAAGACTCGGCCGGCATCAGGGCCCTCGCGACGGGCGGTACCGGCTTCGGCGGCGATGCCTCGGGCGGCGACGGCACCGGCGGCGCGGCTGACGGCGGCAGCGGCGGCTCGGGAGGCGCTGTGAATGTTCTGGCTAGCGGAGCAATCTTACCGAGCTCTCCCCCGTCCGCCACGAGCGGCGCGGGCGGCGTCGGTGGCGCGGGAACAGGCGGCATCGCCGCCTTTGCCGGCGATGGCACCGGCGGCGATCGCGGCAACGTCGACCTCGAAAATCTGGGCGATATCGTCACCCACGCCGATAATTCCGCTGGTCTCAATATCATCGCTGTTGGGGGAGCCGGCAGTGGTGGGAGCGCAGATGGCGGCGACGGCACCGGTGGCAGCGCCGAGGGCGGCACTGGAAATGGCGATGGATTCAATGGCTCGAGTTCCAGCACCTTGAACGCTGCCGATGGGTCGTTCGTCGGCGCCGCGGGCGGGGCGGGCGGCTCGGCAGGCGATGGCACGGGCGGACCGGGAGGCTTCGGCGGCGCGGGCTTCGG
>JBLMXS010000437.1:0-10418 GCA_050257895.1 Thiohalocapsa sp. | reverse complement strand
GCCGAGGCGCTGGTAGCCTATTACAAGCTGCAGATCGCCAAGCTGCGGCGCGAGCAATACGGACAATCCTCCGAGCACGGCCGCAAGCTTCTCGACCAGCTGGAACTGCAGCTCGAAGAAGCCGCCGCCAGCGCGGCCGAGGACGAGATCGCGGCTGCGCCGGCCGGCAGCACGGTGCAGCCGTTCACCCGCAGGAAGCCGGTGCGGGTGCCGTTTCCGGCGCACCTGCCGCGCGAGCGCGTCGTGCTGCCCGCGCCGACGGCGTGTCCCTGCTGCGGCGGCAAGCTCGCCAAGCTCGGCGAGACGATCACCGAGACGCTGGAAAGCGTGCCCCGGCAGTGGAAGGTGATCCAAACCGTGCGCGAGAAGTTCACCTGCCGCGTCTGCGAGAAGATCACCCAGCCGCCAGCGCCGTTCCATGTCATCCCGCGCGGCCATGTCGGGCCGAGCCTCTTGGCGATGATCCTTTACGCCAAGTACGGCGAGCATCAACCGCTGAACCGGCAGAGCGAGGCCTACGCCCGCGAGGGCGTCGACCTCGACGTCTCGACCCTGGCCGATCATGTCGGCGCCGGCGGTGCTGAGCCCGCTGACCGAGTTGATCCGCCGCCACGTCTTCGCCGCCGAGCGCGTGCACCGCGACGACACGACCGTGCCGGTGCTGGCGAAGGGCAAGACGGTCACCGGCCGGTTGTGGACTTACGTGCGGGACGACCGACCGTTTGCCGGGCCCGACCCGCCGGCGGCGGTGTTCTTCTATTCGCGCAATCGCGCCGGCGAACACGCGGCCCGGCATCTCGCCGGCTATGCCGGCATCCTGCAGGCCGACGCCTATGCCGGGTTCGGCGAGCTCTATGACGCCAGGCGCAAACCTGGCCCGATTACCGAGGCGGCGTGCTGGAGCCATGGTCGGCGCCACTTCTTCGAACTGGCCGATCTGCGGAAGGCGCCGCTCGCGGTCGAGGCGGTCCGCCGCATCGATGAACTCTTCGCCATGGAGCGCACGATCAACGGCGTCGCTGCCGGCGACCGCCTGGTGGTGAGACAGCCTGAGAGCCGGCCGATCGCGACACTCGGCGTCCGGCTGGACGGCGCGACACGGGTATGCCACCGTGCCGACGGGAAGCCGTTCAACCCGCTCAGCCTAACGCAAGCGTTCCTGGCCTTCATGCGCAAGCAACCCGACCTTCCGCGGGTACGCTTCCACGATCTGCGCCATACCCACGCGACGGCGCTGCTCGCGGCCGGCGCACATCCGAAGGTCGTCCAGGAACGCCTTGGTCATTCGAGCGTCGCGCTGACCCTGGACCTGTACAGCCATACCGTCTATGCAGGGTGATGCCGCGGCGAAGATCGATATGGCCTTTGGTTTTGGCGGAGGTCGGTAGCAAAAGCGGCAGCATTCGGGCCGCGCCTGCCTCCGTTATGCCCGAGAAACGAAAGATCTACCAATAAGTTGGCGGTGGATCTGGTTGGTGCCTTCCCAGATCTGCGTGATCTTGGCGTCGCGCAAGAGGCGCTCGACCCGGTACTCCGTGGTGTAGCCGTAGCCACCGAACAGCTGCACCGCCTCGGTGGCGATGCGCATCGCGAGATCGGAGGCGCGCATTTTCAGCATCGAGGCCTCGATGCCGATATCGGCCGCGCCCGCGTCGACGAGCCGCGCGACATGCCACAGCCAGGCTTCGCACATCGCCAGATCGGTCGCGAGATCGGCCAGCAGGAACTGGATCCCCTGGAACTCAATGATGCGGCGTCCCGACTGCCGCCGCTCGTTGATGTAGCCGACCGCATCCCCGAATGCGGCGCGGGCGATGCCGAGCGCATGCGCGGCGACGCTCGGGCGCGACTTGTTGAGCGCCGTCAGCAGCAGGTTCAGACCGTCGCCGGGCCGGCCGAGCAGGTTGTCGCGCGGCACCCGGCAATCCTCGAAGGCAAGTGCGGCGGTCGAGGCGGCGCGATGGCCGAGCTTGTCCTCGGTGCGCAGCACGCGGAGGCCCGGCGTCCCCTTCTCGACGATCAGGGCGGAGATCGCTCCGCGGCGGTCGTCGATCTCCGACCACTTGCCGAACACGAGCATAAGGTCGGCGACGTCGCCGTTGCTGATGAAGGTCTTGCCGCCGGACACGACGATCGCATCGCCGTCCGGGGTGAAGCGCGTCGTCATGCCGGTGGCGTCGGAGCCGGCATCGGGCTCGGTGATCGCCAGCGCCGCCAGCGCGCCGTTCGCGACGCGCGGCAGCAGGCGCTCTTTCTGCTCCTCTGTCCCGAAGTCGATGAGCGGCTTCATCGCATGGAAATTGGTCGCCCAGACGATGCCGGTCGCGGCGCAGGCGGCCGAGATCTCGCGCACGCAGGAAAGATAGGCGGCATAGGAGAAGCCGGCGCCGCCGTATTCCTCCGGCACGAACATCGCGTTGAGCCCGAGCGCGTTGATCGCCCGGATATTCTCCCACGGAAACTCGCCGCTGCGGTCGTACGCGGCGGCGCGTGGCGCGATCTCGTCACGACACAGCGCCTTGACGCTCTCCAACAGCTGCCGCTCCTCCGCCATCAGCGGCGGCAGCGCATCGAGCCGCTCGAACAGCGGGGTCATCTGGACCGCGGGCCTCTGGCCCGCATGCGGGCGGGACGCGGGCGGTCGAAGCCTCCCTCACCCATCCTTGAACACCGGTTTGCGCTTTTCGATGAAGGCGGTCATGCCTTCGACGGCGTCCTCGGTTTGGAAGGCGAGGGTCGAGAGGTCGGCCTCGATCTTCAGCCCGTCATGCAGCGGCAGGTCGTGAGCCCGGCGGATGGCGTCGCGCGCAAGGCCCAGCACCGGCAGGCTGAACCCGGTCATCTCGCGCGCGAAGGTCTGCCCGGCCTCGATCAGATCGCTGTCGATGACGCGGTTGACGAGGCCGATCCGCTCGGCTTCGGCCGCATCTACGGTGCGGCCGGTAAGGATCAGCTCGGTGGCGCGCGCCTCGCCGACCAGGCGCGGCAGGCGCTGTGTGCCGCCATAGCCCGGGATGAGGCCGAGCTTGATCTCGGGGAAGCCAAGCTTGGCCGACGGCGCCGCCACCCGGAACGTGCAGGCGAGCGCCAGTTCGAGCCCGCCGCCGAAGGCGTAGCCGTTGATCAGCGCGATCGACGGCATCGGCAACTGGTCGAGCTTGGCCAGCACCGATTGCCCGAGCATCGCGCCGGCGCGCACCTCGACCAGCGTGCGCCCCATCAATTCCTTGATGTCGGCACCGGCCGAGAAGGCGCGATCGCCGGCGCCAGTGACCAGCAGGGCGCGCGCGTCGTCGCCGGCGACCGTGTCCAGCATGCGGTTCAAATCGTGCAGCTGGCCGAAGCTCAGCGCGTTCAGCGCCTCCGGCCGGTCGAGCGTGATCAGCGCCAGTTCGTCGATGCGGCTCATATGAATCGCCATGCGCCTACCTTTCCCCGCTACCTTTCCCCGGCCCAGCGCACCGGCAGCGGCTGGATACGCCCCGATTTCGCCCACTCGACCAGCTCGCGCTTCAAGACCTTGCCGCTGGCGGTCAGCGGGTAGGCCGTCATCGCAATGAAATACTCCGGCATGTCGTAGCGCGACAGCCCCGCCTGATGCAGATGCGCCAGGAGCTCCTCCGCTTCGGCCACGGCGCCCTCGTGGAAGATCACCGACAGGCAGACCTTCTCGCCGAGCCGGTAGTCGGCGACCGGGAAGGCGGCGGCCTTCGCCACCGCCCGGTGCCGCATCGCCAGATCCTCGATCTTCGCGGGGTGGATGTTGCGGCCGCCGCGGATGATCAGGTCCTTCTTGCGGCCGACGATCTCGAGGCAGCCGGCGGCGTCGAAGCGGCCGAGATCGCCCGACATGAACCAGCCGCCGCGGTTGAAACTTTCCTCGGTTGCCTGCTGGTTGTCGAAATAGCCGAGCATCAGGCAGGCGCCGCGACCGCCGATCTCGCCGATCTCGCCGGGCGGCACCTCGACGTCCGGGTTCTCCTGGTCGAACAGGCGGATCTCGTAGGCGCGGCAGGCGCGGCCGCAGGTCGCGACGATCGTTTCGGCCGGGTCGCTCGGCAAGGTGTACTGGTGCGAGCTGTTCTCGCTCATGCCGTAGACGTTCTGTGGGATGACGCCGCGATCGAGAAAGGCCTGCGCCACCTCGCGCGGGATCGGCGAGCCGGCCATGTAGAAGGTCTTGACCTGGCCCAGCTTTTCTCCATCGGCCCGGTCGAGACCTCGCCGGCGCAATTCGCCAAGGATGTCCATCGCATGCGTCGGCACGCCCATCACATAGGTGGCTCCGCTTTCGACGATCCAGTCGAGCGCGGTGAGCCCGGGCGGCGGCGCGTTGACGACGAGCTCCATCCCGGCCGCCAGAGACTGCGCCAAGGCGACGGTCGCGATATGGTGCGACAACGGGCTGAGGCTCAGCAGCACCGAGCGGTGGTCGTGATGCCAGTCCTCGACCATCGCGCGGGCATTCGCCAACAGCGTGTTGGTGGAGTGCATGACGCCCTTCGGCGTACCCGTGGTGCCCGAGGTGAAGGCGAGATAGACGACCGCGTCGGGGTTGTCGTCGGCCGGCGGCAGCGGCTCGGCGCGGTCGCCGGCGCGGAACGGTGTGCCGGCTTCCAGCGCATAGACCTTGCGCAGGCCCGGCAGCTCCGCCGCGGCGGCGAAGATGTCGGCGGTGCGCGCGTCGGCCCCGTGGCCGGGTTGCGCGAACAACGCGGCGGCGCGGGTGCTCGCCAACAGCTCGACGATTTCGGACACGGTGTAGTTCTGGTGCAAGGACGGGTTGCAGACATAGGCCTGGCGAGCACAGGCGAGGAACACGACCACCGCCTCGACCCGGTTCGGCAGCCACACCGCGACCCGCTCGCCGCGCTTCACCCCCGCCGCCGCGAGATCGGCGGCAACCGCGTCGACCAGCGCGAGCAGCGCCGCCCATGTCAGGCGCTGGACGCCGTCGCGCAGCGCGAAATCGTGCGGCCGCGCCGCGGCGTGGCGCTGCAGCAGCGCGTAGAACGTCTCATCGCGCCATAGGCCTTGCGTGTAATAGCGCCGCGCGGCGGCCGGGTCGTGCAGGGTGAGAAGCGTATTGGTCATCTCTTTCTTCTCGCCTCAACCCGTTCGGGCTGCAATGATTATCGAGCAGCCGCACCTCACTACCCCGCATCCCGGGCGCAACCCGGGGTCCACCCAGCGACCGTCACGTCGATGGAAAGATCGATCCCGGCTTTCGTCGAGAATGCGGGCAACTATTGCGCACGACGGCTGCCGCGGCGGCTTGGCCGGGCGGATGGTTTGTGCGAGAAGCAGCGGGATGCCGGCGGCAGCGGCGAAGGTGTGCGTTTCTTAATAAATTTCCCTTAATAAATCTCGATGGATTTGAATACACTCGCACAGCTCGAGCGGCGGCTCGGCCGGCTGCATTCCAGGCAGCGGCTGGGGATTGAAAGCGAGAGCGAGCAGCGCGTCTTTGGCGGCGGCCTCAATTTCTTTCACATCGAAAACTGGTACTCGGCGCCGTTCGTGCTGCGCGGCGCCTTGAAGATGACCGGGCTTTACTGGCGGGCGCGGCGCAACGCCGAGCGCATCGAGGTCCTTGAAAACATCGTCAGCTCGGCGCGATTGCCGGCCGCGTTCGAGGATTTCACGATCCTGCATTTGAGCGACCTGCATGTCGACATGAACGAGCGAGCGATGCGCCGCCTTGTCGAACTGGCCCGGGGGCTGCGCTGGGACATCTGCGTCCTGACCGGCGACTTTCGCGGCCGCACCTTCGGCCCGTTCGAGCCGGCGCTCGAGGGCCTGGCGCGGGTGCGCCGGCAGCTGCCGGGGCCGGCCTACGGCGTCCTCGGCAACCACGACACGGTGCTGATGGTCCCCGGGCTCGAAGCGATGGGGATCCGCATGCTGCTCAACGAGTGCGAGATCCTCGAGCGCGGCGACTCGCGCATCCACCTCGCCGGCATCGACGATGCGCACTATTACCGCGTCGACAATATCGAGAAGGCGGCCGAGAGCATCCCGGAGGGCGACTTCGCGATCCTGTTGTCGCACACCCCGGAGATCTATCGCCAGGCGGCGCATGCCGGGTTCGACGTCCTGCTCAGCGGCCACACCCATGGCGGCCAGATCTGCCTGCCGGGCCGCATCCCGGTGACGCTCGACTCGGCGTTGCCGCGCCGGATGGGAGCCGGCGCCTGGGACTATCGCGGCATGGCCGGCTATACCTCGGTCGGGGTCGGCTCGTGCGTCGAGCCGGTGCGCCTCAACTGCCCGCCCGCGATCACCCTGCACCGCCTGCGCCGCGCCTAATACGGCCAAGCCTAGTACGGGCGGTCGCGCAGCCCGAGGCGGTAGAAGAGGCGCGACAGCACAACCTCGCCCACGAAGAACAGGACGACGCCGGCCGCGATGTCGGCCGCCGACAGCGCCAGCGCGGCACGGCACGCGAGCAGCGGGAACAGCGCCTCCGGGATCTGGTCGAGCCCGGTGGCGCGGCTGCTCGATACCCGACCCAGCCGGCGCTTCAAGAAGCTCGACAGGAGATCCCCCGCCATCGCTGTGGCCCCGACGACCGCACCGATTCCGGGCGACAACCCGACAAGCGGCGCCGCCGCGCTCGTCGCCGCCAGCGACGCGAGGACGCCGCGCCAAGTCTTGGAGGGCCCCAATACCGGCCGCCCGTCGGCAAAGCGGGCGCCGCCGTCGAGCGGCCACATGCCGACCCGCCCGAAAAGCTTCTTCGCGACGACCGGCGCCCCGTTGGCGACGCCGAGCAGCAGCAGCAGCTGCCCGAGCGCGGCTGGGTGCATGATTTCAATCTGCCTATCGATGATCTGCCTGTCGATCCCGGGCGAAGGCGCGCAGGAAGGTCGCCACGGCGTCCGCCGCGGCGGCGGCGCGGGCTGCCGCATCGGCCGCCGCCGCCGGCCGGATCAGGCTGCGGTAATGGATCTCGCCGCGGGCCAGGGCGGCAAACTGCTCGGCGGCGGCGCGCGGATCCTCGATCGCGAGCGAGCCGGAAGCGGCCGCCCGGCGGAGAAAAGCCTCGATCTGCGCCCGCGTTCGCTCCGGACCGGAGGCCCAGAAGATTTCGGCAAGCGTCGGGAAACGGGTGACCTCGGCGATGATGATGCGGTTGAGCGCGACCGCTTCCGGCGACAGCACCAGGTCGAGGAAGCGGCCAGCGATCGTCAGCAGCGCCGCCCCGATGTCGGCGGGATCGAGCGCCTCGACCGAGAAGCCGCCGAAACGCCGCTGGCTGACCCGTTCGACAACGGCGCCAAACAGCTCCTCCTTGCTGAGGAAATGCGCGTAGACGGTGGCCTTGGAGGCGCCCGCCTCGCGCGCCACGCGGTCCATCGTTACCGCCCCGAAGCCGCTTTCGAGAAAAGCGCGCTCGGCGGCGACGAGGATCTCCTCGGCCTTCCGGCTCGATTCCCGGCCGCCGGTCTCGCCGGTCGGGGAGGTGTGCTGCGCCACCCTCATCGGCGGGACGCTGCCTTGCACATTTCGTCGACGATACCGGGACATACCGGCTGGCGCCGATCCCGGGCCGAGTGTAATCTGAACTGGACGGTTCAGTCCAGCTTCGGTCACTTTTCCAACAGATGCGCAGTGTGGCGTTGCTTATCGTCGTCGCGGTCGTCCTCGTGCTGGCCGGCGGCATCGGCTGGTATTGGTGGACGAGTTGGCGCTTCCAGCAGTCGACCGACGACGCCTATATCCAGAGCGACATCTCGATCATCAGCCCCAAGGTCGAGGGCTACCTCAAGGAGGTGCGGGTCGAGGACAACCAGCCGGTGACGGAAGGGCAGGTGCTGTTCGTCATCGACGACCGCGATTTTGCCGCCAAGGTGGCGCAGGCCGAGGCGGCGGTCGCGACCGAGGAAGCCGCGGTCGACACGTACGACAGCCGGATGGACCTGCAGCGCTCGATGATCGCGCAGTCGACGGCTGAGGTGGCCTCGGCCGAAGCCGACCAGGTGCGGGCCGAACGCGACTATCGGCGCTATCAGCAGCTCGCGGCCACCGACTTCGCCAGCCGGCAGCGCCTCGAAACCGCCGAAGCCGACAGCCGCAAGGCAACGGCGGCGGTAACGCAGAAGCGGGCGGCGCTGGCGGCGGCGAAAGATCAGCTCAACGTGCTGCGGGCCCAGCGCAACGAGGAAAAGGCGAAGCGCCAGCAGGCGCGCGCGAATTTGCAGCTGGCCCAGATCGATCTCGACAGCACGGTCATTCGCGCATCGGTGGCCGGTGTCGCCGGCAACAAGGCCGGGCGGGTCGGGCAATACGTCAAGCCCGGGACGCAGCTTCTGTCGCTGGTGCCGCTGCCGCAGGTCTACGTCACCGCCAACTTCAAGGAGACGCAGCTGACCCATATGCGACCGGGCCAGAAGGCGGAGATCGCGGTCGATGCCTATCCGGGGCGCACGCTGATCGGCCATATCGAAAGCTTTGCCCCCGCGAGCGGCGCCCAGTTCAGCCTCTTGCCGCCGGACAACGCCACCGGCAATTTCACCAAGATCGTGCAGCGCGTGCCGGTGCGCATCGCGCTGCCGAGTGACGACCCGCTGGCGCGCTATCTGCGCCCTGGCCTGTCGGTGACGGTCACGGTCGACACGCGCGATTCTGGCCGCTCCGAGGCCGATTCCGGCGTCGTCGGCGCGGCCCACGCGAGCCCGGCGCCAACCGCCGCGCAATGAGCTGGGCGATCACCCTGCCGCTGCGCAAGCGGCCGCTGGCCCGTGCCGAAGTCGCGCTCCGCGAGCCGCCGGCGGCGCTGTCGCGCCCCTCCGCGCCGCCGGCAGAGGCCTCGCCGTCGCCGGCCCCGACGCCGCCGCACGAGCCGAAGCTGCGCGACTGGTTCGGCGTCCTGGCCATGGTCACCGGCCTCTTCCTGGCGATCATGGACGTGCAGATCGTCACCAGCTCCCTGACCCAGATCCAGGGCGGGCTGTCGGCCAGCGCCGACGAGATTGCCTGGGTGCAGACCGCCTACCTGATCGCCGATGTCGTCATGGTGCCGATGTCGGGGGCGCTGTCGCGGCTGTTGTCGACCCGTGTCCTGTTCGTCGTCGCCGCGCTCGGCTTCACCGGCGCCAGCGCGCTCTGCGCCACCGCCACCAGCCTCAGCCAGATGATCCTCTACCGCGCGATGCAGGGGTTCTGCGGCGGCGCCATCACGCCGACCGTCTGGCCGGTCGTCTACAGCAAGTTTCGCGGCCGCCACCTGGCGACGCTGATGGTCATCATCTCGGTGATCCTCAACCTGTCGTCGACCCTGGGGCCGACGATCGGCGGCTTCCTGACCGACACCTTCTCCTGGCACTGGCTGTTTCTCGTCAACATCGTGCCCGGAATCTTCGTGGCGACCGTGGTGTGGCTGACGATCGACATAGACAAGCCGGACCTGACGCTGCTGCGCCGGTTCGACCTGATCGGGCTGGTGCTGATGGCGATGTTTCTCGGCTGCCTTGAATATGCCCTCGAGGAAGGGCCGCGCTGGGACTGGCTCGACGACCAGTCGATCCGCACCGCCGTCGTCATCTCCACGTTCGCCGCGGGTTTCTTCTTCTGGCGGGTGTTCACCTACCGCGAGCCGATCGTCGACCTGCGCACCTACCGCATCCGCAACTTCACGCTCGGCTCGTTTTATACGTTCGTCGTCGGGATGGGGATGTACGGCACGACATATCTTGTGCCGCTGTTCCTGGCGCAGGTACGCGGCTTCAACGCGATGCAGATCGGCGAGACGGTCGTCGTCGCCGGGCTGACGCAGATGCTGATGTCGCCGTTCAGCGCCTGGATCGCGCGCAACCTCGACCTGCGGGTGATGCTGGCGATCGGACTCGGCCTGTTCGCCGTCTCGATGTACCTGACCGCGACCTTGACCAGCCAGGCCGGCTTCTGGGAGTTGTTCGTGCCGCAGGCGGTGCGCGGCTTTGCGCTGATGTTCTGCTACCTGCCGGCAAACCTGATCGCCCTCAGCTCGGTCCCGACCGACCGGATGAGGAACGCCGCCGGGCTCTACAACCTGACCCGCGACCTCGGCGGCGCGCTCGGGCTGGCGACCATTGGCACGATCATGAACACCCGCCTCAACTTTCACTGGAACCGTCTGATCGAGGACATCAACCCGGCGCGCGCGGTGGTGCAGCACTTCCTCGAGACGCAAACCGACCGCTTCGCGACGCTGATCCCCGGCGATCCGTCGCGGGCCGCCCTGAAACAGCTCGCCGGCATCGTGCACCGCGAAGCGCTGGTGCTCACCTACAACGACGTCCTGCTCCTGATCGGCGCCGTCTTCGTGTTCGGCCTCGTGACCCTGCCGCTGGTCCGCCGCACCACCTCGCTGATCTCGCGCTAGAAGGCGGCGTTATTGCCTGCAGCCGCATTCCCGGGGCCATCCGGGGTCCACC
>JBLMXS010000436.1:0-12173 GCA_050257895.1 Thiohalocapsa sp. | reverse complement strand
CGAGGAGGTCGACAAGCTGGTCTGGGCGACGCGATGGGGCGCCGACACGGTGATGGACCTCTCCACCGGGCGCAACATCCACACGATCCGCGAATGGATCATCCGCAACTCGCCGGTGCCGATCGGCACCGTGCCGATCTACCAGGCGCTGGAAAAGGTCGACGGCAAGGCCGAGGAGCTGACCTGGGAATTGTTCCGCGACACGCTGATCGAGCAGGCCGAGCAGGGGGTCGACTATTTCACGATCCATGCCGGCGTGCGGCTCGCCTACATCCCGCTGACCGCCAGCCGCGTCACCGGCATCGTCTCGCGCGGCGGCTCGATCATGGCCAAATGGTGCCTCGCCCATCACAAGGAGAATTTCCTCTACACCCATATCCGCGAGATCAACGAGATCATGCGGGCCTACGACGTCGCCTACTCGTTCGGCGACGGGCTGCGGCCCGGCTCGATCGCCGACGCCAACGACCGTGCCCAGTTCGCCGAACTGGAGACGTTGGGCGAATTGACGAAGTACGCCTGGGAGGACGGCGTCCAGGTGATGATCGAGGGCCCAGGCCACGTGCCGATGCACAAGATCAAGGTCAACATGGAGAAGCAGCTCGAGGAGTGCGGCGAGGCGCCGTTCTATACGCTCGGTCCTTTGACGACCGACATCGCGCCCGGCTACGACCACATCACCAGCGGCATCGGCGCCGCGATGATCGGCTGGTTCGGCACCGCGCTCCTCTGCTACGTGACACCGAAGGAGCATTTGGGGCTGCCCGACCGCGACGACGTCAAGGTCGGCGTCATCACCTACAAGATCGCTGCCCACGCCGCCGACCTCGCCAAGGGCCACCCGGCCGCGCGCGAGCGCGACGACGCCTTGTCGCGCGCGCGGTTCGAATTCCGCTGGCGGGACCAGTTCAACCTGTCGCTTGACCCCGAGACGGCGGAAAAATTCCACGACCAGACCCTGCCGGCTGATGGCGCCAAGCTGGCGCATTTCTGCTCGATGTGCGGTCCAAAATTCTGTTCGATGCAGATCACCCAGGAGATCCGCGACTACGCGCAGTCGGGCATGGCCGAAAAGTCGAAGGAATTCATCGAAGCCGGGGCCGAGATCTACCGCGACGAGCACGGCCAGCCGCGCGCCGCCGCGGATTAGCAGGTTCGTCATTGCGAGGAGCGCAGCGACGAAGCAATCTCGCGCAGCTTCACCGAGATTGCTTCGCTCCGCTCGCAATGACGATCGTGCATGCACCCCAACCCTCCCCCGCTGGCGGGGAGGGAGTCGTCCAGCGGTGAAGCTGCGTCCCCTCCCCCGCTGGCGGGGGAGGGTTAGAGTGGGGATATGACCGACCGCAGCGCCGAACCCACCACCGCCGATCTCGAAGCGCGGCGCGCCGCCCGCCGCTACCCGGACCGGCCGATCGTCGCGGTGCTGGCGGTGGTGCTGCGCGGCAGCGGCGCCGACACCAGGGCGCTGATCGTACAACGGGCGCAGCAGCCCAATGCCGGGCGCTGGGGCTTCCCGGGCGGCGTCCTCGAACTCGGCGAGACGGTGGCCGCAGGCGCGATGCGCGAACTGAAGGAGGAGACCGGCATCGACGCCGAGCCGTCCGGCATCCTCGACGTGCACGATGCGGTCAGCCGCGACGCCGAAGGCCGCGTGCAGTTTCATTATGTGCTGATCGCGGTGCGCGGCGTCTGGCGCTCGGGCGAGGGCGAGCCGGCAGACGACGCCGCCGCCTGCGCCTGGGTCAGCCGCGACGACATCCTCGTCAACCGCTACCCGACCTTCCCGACGCTCTTGCCGCTGCTCGACCTCGCGCTCTGCGCCGCAGGCCAAGCGTAGCTCAACCGCCGCCAAGGAACCGGACGAGCCTATCGCACAGTCGTTCGCCGGTTTGAAACAGCGGCGAGGTCTGGGCCGACGGTTGCCTCGTTGACCATCGGTAGCGTTGTTCGAGGCTCGACAACGCAGCGACCGGCATGCCCCTTATCCCTGACTCCTGGTGCGGCAGATACGGCAGCTTGCCGGCTGCGGGCGCAGCGTCAAGGCGGTCGATCACGCTTTGATGGACGGCCTCGCCGACGCCCCTCCCGAGCGGCCGATGCAGCACATGCCCGACAAGGCGCCAAACCAGCTGCGCGATTCATGCAGTTCGCCGTGCCCATACTCCTGCGACTTGTCCAGTTCGCCCTCGATGTTCGCCTCATCGAGATCGAGGAGATCTCGGATTTGCGCCGCCATCCATAAGAAGGTCAGATCGGCGGCGCTGTGCTGCGCATAGCCGCCGCCGACATCGGCATGGACGCCGGCAAACCATACCTGACGGATGACCTGGCGAGCCGGCGCCTGCGGATCTCGTTCCCAGACCGCCCGCGCAAACGCCACCCGCTTTTCGTCGATCGCTAGCGCCTGGAAAGCGTGCTCGACGCCGGGACACAGCTTCACCGACAGGAACCGGTACGCGGCGCGGCACACCGGCATGCCGAGAAAGCGATTTGCAGGGATCCCGAGCGCCCCCACCGTGTCCCACACGCCGATACACCGGATCGGCACGCCGATTGTCCTGCCGGCGAAGCTTCGTTCAAAATCGGCGCGGCGGCGCTGTCTGTCCCGATCCGGAAGGCGATAGAAGGCCCAGGCATCGAGGAAGCGGCCCATATCGTTCTTCCGCAGCAAGCCGATCGTGTCGACGAGGCCGGAAATAACTCGGGCTGCATAGGCACCGCGAGAAAACCCGAACAGGAAGATCTCGTCGCCCGGGACATAGTTGTTGACGATGAAGGCATAGGCGTCGCGCAGATTGCGGGCGAGGCCGACGCCGGTGGCACCGCCGATCAGCCTGTCAAGGCCGTTACCGGTGCCGACCCCGGGATGGTAATAGGCGATCTGCATCGTCCCGTCCGCCGCCGTCGCTTTGACGCTGCGGAGCATTCGAACCACGTTCGATGCGGCGCCGCCGCCGTCGGCGCTGTCCCAAGTCCCGTCGCAGCACAAGACAAGGCGCCGCGCTTGCATCGCGGTATGTCCGCTGCGCCGCGGTGTCCGCCCTCCCGGCTATCCCCGCGGCCGGCGCAGCATCGGGCCGAGGTCGCGGCCGCCGAACAAATGCAGATGGAAATGCGGCACTTCCTGGTGCGCCGCCGGCCCGTGGTTCGAGAGGATGCGGTAGCCGCTCTCCACCACCCCCTCCGCTTTCGCGACGACGCCGATTGCCCGCAGGAACGCCGCCTGCTCGGCCGCCGACGCGTTGGCGGCAAAATCGTCGACCGAGACGTATTCGCCCTTGGGGATCAGGACGACATGCACTGGCGCCTGCGGCTGGATGTCGCGAAACGCCAGCACATGCTCGTCCTCGAACACCTTGTTGCAGGGCAATTCGCCGCGCAGGATGCGGGCGAACACATTGTTGCGATCGTAAGCCATTGCGCTTCCCGTCATTGCAAGGCCGCAGGTGGGGCGCTGGTGCCCGGTTGCGGCCGGGGCAACAAGAAACTCAGCCAGCCGATCTCATCGCTGCCGACGCTGGCGGCGCGCGACGGCGTCGTCGATGCGGCCGCGGCAACCGGCGCGGCTGGCTTCGCGCCGTACCGGGTGCCGACCTGGAAGCCGCCGTATTCGCCGCGCGCCTCGTTCATGTCGTGGTCGAACGAGACGATCCCCGAACGCTTGCTCTGGCGGATGTTCCAGTCGGCAAAGCTGTCGTAGCCCGACCAGGCGTGCGAATTCGACAGCCAGGCGTACTCGGCCAGCCGCATCCGCTTCAGATAGTCGCACACCGCCCCCGAGCCGTAGACGCCGATGCGATAATCCGCCGGCTGCGGCCCGGCCGCCGCCTGCATCCCCGCCCTGACGCCGCGGAAATACTGGTCGACCGGGCCGTGGATATCCGGGTCCTGCGCGTTGAAGTCGACCGCAAAATAGATCCCGCTGCCCGGCGGCTGGCCGATTGCCTTTGCCTGCCGGTAGGCCGCCATGCCGTCGGCATAGCCGGCGGCGTACGAGAAATACTCGCGCCGGTGCGAATGCGACTCCCACACCGCCACCAGCCGCAAGCCGGTCGCCGACACCATCTGCGCCTCGGCGGCGCTGAGGGTCGGCCAGCGCGAGGCCGGATCGCGGTAATAGCGCGCGACGAAATCAAGCCGGCTCCCCTTCAGCTCCTGGGATACGTCGCGCGCGTCGGTCGCCATGTCGATGCCCTGCGCGAACCCGCTGGCGCGCGGCGGCGGGGCCGGCGGCGGGGCCTCGGCGCAAGCTGCCAGCAGCAGCCCGGCGGCCAGGACAAATGGCAGCGATAACCCCAGTCTGTTCATGGTCCCCCGTCCCTCGAATGTGCGTTTGCCGAGGCGGCTGCCTATTCCGTTTCGCCGCGCAGCTGTTGCCGCAGCCGGTCGATCAGCACCAGCTGGCCGCGGCGCTCGACATGCCAGAAGGCCCAGCCGTTGCACGCCGCGGCGCCCTGCACCAGCGCCCCGACGGCGTGGATCGAGCCGCGATGCTCGGCCGAGATGATGCTGCCGTCGGCGCGCACCCGCGCGGCAAAGCGGCGCGCGGCGTCGTGCAGGACGTCGCCGGGCCGCAAGAGCCCGCGCTCGACCAGCGTCCCGAACGGGATGCGCGGCAAGTCACGCTTTGCCATCAGGGCGACGACGTCCGCGGGCGCCGGCCGCACCGCGGCGATGCGGCAGCGGGCCACTGCCACGTAGCCGCCGTCGCGCTCGATCCCGATAAAGCGGCGCCCCAGCCGCTTGGCGACGGCGCCGGTCGTGCCGGTGCCGAAAAACGGGTCGAGCACGGTTTCGCCGGGGCGCGTCGTGGCCAGCAGGATGCGGTGCAGCAGGGCCTCCGGCTTCTGCGTCGGATGCGCCTTCCTGCCGTCGCCGTCACGCAGCCGCTCCGGCCCGCCGCATAGCGGGATCAGCCAATCGCTGCGCATCTGCAGGTCGTCGTTGAGCGCCTTCATCGCATCGTAATTGAAGGTGTAGCGCGCCTCGCGCCCGGTGGCGCACCACAGCAGCGTCTCGTGCGCGTTGGTGAAGCGGCGGCCGCGGAAATTGGGCATCGGGTTCGACTTGCGCCAAACGACGTCGTTGAGGATCCAGAACCCGAGATCCTGCACGGCGGCGCCGATACGGAAGATGTTGTGGTAGGTGCCGATCACCCACAGCGCGCCGGTCGGCTTTAAGAGGCGATGGCAGTGGGCAAGCCACTCGCGGGTGAAACGGTCGTACTCGGCAAAGCCGGCAAACCGGTCCCACGCCGCGTCAACGCCGTCGACGCGGCTGTTGTCGGGGCGGTGCAGATCGCCGCTCAGCTGCAGATTGTAGGGCGGGTCGGCGAAGACGAGATCGACCGAGGCGGAAGGCAGCGCGGCCATCGCCGCCAGGCAATCGCCTTCGACGATGACATCGCCGGCTGTCCCGCTCTCCCCCATCGCGAGCGGAGAGTGAGCAACGCCGCGGCGCCCGTCAATCCTTGGGCAGGCCCGGTGCGTGAGGCTGATCCGCCGCGGCCGCCGCGACCCCTTCGGCGAGCAGCGCCAAGAGGTCGGCCGGGCCATCGATCGCCAGGCGAACCGGCTCGAACGAGCGGCGGTGATGCGGCGTCACGCCCAGTCGGCGGATGCCGTCGAAGTGTTCCGCGGTCGAATAGCCGACATTGGTCTCCCAGCCGTAGCCGGCGTGGCGGGCCGCCAAGGCGCGCATGATTCGGTCGCGCGTCACCTTGGCGACGATCGAGGCGGCGGCGATCGAGACGCTGAGCGCGTCGCCCTTGACGACGGTCTTGACCGGGCACGGCAATTGCGGCGCGACATTGCCGTCGACCAGCGCGATGTCCGGCGTCACCGTCAGCGCCTTCACCGCGCGGGCCATCGCCAGCAGGCTGGCACGCAGGATGTTGATGCGATCGATCTCGCCGCTGCTCGCCGCCCCGATGCCAATGCTGACGATGCCGGTACGGGCGGCAGCGCAGAGCGCGGCATGGCAGCTTTCGCGTACCTCGCGGCTGAGCGCCTTCGAATCGTCGAGCGTGCGGCGCAACTCGCCGCGCAGCCGGCGGCGATCGATGATGATGGCGGCGGCAACGACGGGTCCGGCCAGCGGCCCGCGTCCGGCTTCATCGACGCCGCACACCACCCCCTCGCAGCGCCGCTCGATCGCGAAATCCGGCATCGCTTCCCTTCCCCCTGATAGCTTCTGCCACGCCGCGCACGCCGAAGCAAGAAAGGGCCCCGTCCGGGACCAAAACAAGAACTTATCGGATTGACGTTGACCTCGGCCTGTGGATATTCTCCTTTTGTTCGATACCGGATCAAGCGACCCATAATCGGAGGGACACTGCGATGCGTTGGACATTCGTTGCCATCTGCGCCGCCATCGTGGCCGGGTTGTGGCTGCCGGGGCAAGCCGCGCACCCGGCGGAACCGACGCACGCCGCCGCGGCGCCGGAGACGATCACCTTCGAAGAGTACCGCGACTGGCGCAACAACTTCATCGAGCGGCGCCGCGACGAGCTGGCAATCCAGCTCGAGGCCGGTAATCTTCCGGCGGTGCAGAAGGCCCGCCTCGAACGGATCAAGGCCTATTACGACGGTTTTGCGACGCTTCCCGCCGCCGAGCGCGACGGCCACTTCCACCAGCGCTTCGACCGGATCGACACCAATCACGACGGCAAGATCGACGCCGCCGAGCGCGCGGCTTGGCGTGAGAAGCGGCGCGCCCTCTACGGTTCCAACCGCCGTCCGGCGGCGACCGCCTCGGTGCGGGCCGGCGGCAACTGATTGCCGTTGTTGCGGCTTGCATTACCGCCATAACGCCGGCCATCTTCCCCCGCCGGCTGAGGAGGGGCCAGTGGTTGAATGCGTGTTGCGTGCTATGGTAGCGCGCGGGCGCAGCGGCGGCTTGCGGCACAGGTTTGGCGGAGAAGATCCGGCATGGACAGCGGGTTGGCGGGGTTCGTCGCGGCCGAAACGGTGCTCAGCCACAGCGACGGCGCCCGCGGAATCCTCTGGGTGCGTGGCCACACCCTGCCGGAATTGGTGGCCAGGTTCGGCTACGACGGCGCCGTCGGCCTGTTGTGGGAGGGGTTTGCCGGCACTGGCCTCAGCCGCGAGGCTATGCGGGCGCAGCTCGGGGCCGGCCGCGCGCTGGCCTTTGAGCGCCTCGGCCTTTGGCTCGACCTGGCGCAGCCGCGGCCGCTCATCGAAGGCGTGCGCCTGGCGCTGGCGGTGCTGCCGGAGGATAGCGAGCCAGCCGCCATCCTGGCGACATTGCCGGTGGCGATCGCGGCGCTGCTGCGCCGGCGCGCCGGCTTGCCGGCGGTCGCCCCCGACCCGCAGCAGGGCACGGCCGCGGATCTGTTGCGCATGATGCACGGAGAGCCGGTCGCGCCGCCCTTCGCCGACGCCCTCGACACCTATTTCGCCGCGGTGATCGACAACGGCCTCAACACCTCGGCCTTTACCGCCCGGATCATCGCCTCGAGCGGCGCGTCGCTGGCGTCGGCGGCGCTCGGCGCCTATTGCGCCTTCACCGGGCCGTTGCACGGCGGCGCCCCCGGGCCGACGCTCGACATGCTGGACGAGGCGGCGGCGAGCGGCGATGTTGCCGCCTGGGCCGAGCGCAAGCTCGCCGCCGGCGAGCGGCTGATGGGGTTCGGCCATCGCGTCTTCCGCCTCGGCGACCCGCGCGCGCTGGTGCTGCGCGGCGCCCTCGAACGTCTCGGCGAGGCGCTGGGACCGGGCGCCGGCCGGCTCGCCTTCGCCGCCGCGGTTGAGCAGGCGGTCGGCGCCGCCTTCGCGCGGCTGAAGCCCGGCCGCCCGCCGCTGCAGGCCAATGTCGAGATCAATGCAGCACTGCTGCTCGACGCGGTCGGCTTCCCGCGCGATGCCTTTACCCCAGTCTTTGCGGTGGCGCGCAGCGCCGGCTGGCTGGCGCATGCGATGGAGCAGCGCACCGCAGGACGGCTGATCCGCCCGTCCTCGTCCTATATCGGGCCGCTTCCGCCGGAAGCATCCGCCGCCGGCAACGCCGCACCCTGAGCTCTCCGTCCCGGTGCTAGTCCCTGGTGCCGCGCGCTATTCGCGCTATTCGAGCGACCAGCGATAGCCGACCGTCGGGGCGCGCCGGACGTTCTTCGCAAGACCGACGATCGGGCCGGTATAGGCCGGCTTCCATAGGGCCTCGGGCGCCGCCTTCGGCGCTGCGGCGACCGGCTCCGCCGCCACGATCTGCTGCGAGATCTGCGGCACCAGATCAAGGTCGACGCAATGACCCGGCCGGCCCCCTGGGCATGCCGCCTCGGCTGCGCTGGCTCCCGCGAGTGCAGCCGCGACGAACACGGCCGCGATTTCGGCTCGCATCGTTGCCTCCCATCGGCTGTCCACCCTGATTGTGGCACAACGATCGGCCAAAGATGAAGCAAAATCAATCATGAGCGCTCACCCGGCGGCGATGGCGGGAGGCCCCGGCGGCAGGCTGAGCCTGCGCCGCGCCGTCGCCACCGCATTGCCGCTCCGCAATAAAACGCGTAGGGTGAGAACAATCTTACTGTTATCAATGTTATACGAATTGGCCGCGGCGGGGTTGCCGGGCTTTGCCGGGATCACCAGCTGATGCCGGCAGCGCCGCTCGACCAGCGCGGGTACCGTTATGCCGCTTCCGCAACCCTCAGGCGAGGCTGCCCCTCTCCTCGCCGTCTCCTAGTGAGGCCCCTCCGTGTCTCTCCCCCCCACGAGCCTCTCTCGGCCCTGTCCGACACGCCGCCGCCGCTTGTCGGCGGTCCCTGCCCTCTTGATCGCCGTCAGCGCGTTGACGGCGACCGCCGCCGCCGCGGAATTTCCTGCAAGCGGCACCGCCGCCGTCACTCCGGTTGCGGTGCAGCCCGATGCCGCTGCGGCTGGCGACAACGAGATCAGAAGCCGCCTCGACAGCGTTCCGGCGCCGACGATCGGCGGTGAGAAGCTGCATGTGGCGCTGCTGCAGCAATTTTATGCGGCGCACAATTTCCAGCCGGTATGGTCAAGCCACCCGGCGCAGGCGACCTCGCTGCTCGCGGCGGTGATGCGCTCGGGCGAGCACGGCCTCGACCCGGAGCTGTTCCATGCCACATTGCTGCGCAACCGCGACGCCTTGCCGCCGCTCAACCGCGAGCTGCTGCTGTCGGACGCCTTCCTCGCCTATGCCGACGCCTTGGCGCGCGGGGTCATGCCGCTGGAGCATCGACTCGACGACGAGGATCTGAGGCCGGAGCCGATCTCGATCCCGGCCGCGCTCGACAACGCCATTGCGAGCCCCAACCCGGCGGCAGCGATCGAGGCGCTGGCCCCGCAATCGCCGGAGTATCGCGCGCTGCGGCAGGCATTGCAGCGCTACCGTCCGAGCGGGAATGCGGATGGCGATGCGGTCACCGATCGCCATGCCGGGCGGCAGGACAGATCCGCCGACAGCGCCACGACAGGGCTGCGCAAGATCGAGATCAACCTCGAGCGGCAACGCTGGCTGCCGCGCCACCTGCCGGCGGACCGCATCTGGGTGAACCTGCCGACCGAGCAGCTGGTGCTGTATCGCAACAACCAGCCGGTATTCACGACGCGCGTCATCATCGGACAGAGCGACTGGCAGACGCCGGAAATGCAGACCGAGGTGAAGGGCGTCGTGTTCAACCCGCCGTGGAACGTGCCGCCGTCGATCGCCAGCGAGGAAATCCTGCCCAAGCTGAGGCGCGATCCCAACTATCTGGCGCACCACCACATGGTGTGGCGGTCGAGCGGCGGGCTGCAGCAATTGCCCGGCCACGGGACCGCTCTCGGACGCCTCAAGCTCGACATGCCGAACCGCTTCGACGTCTACCTGCACGACACGCCACTGAAAGGGCTGTTCAGCCGCGACAACCGCCGCCAGAGCCACGGCTGCGTCCGGGTGCAGGAGCCCCGGGAGCTGGCGGCGCTGCTGCTGCAGCAGCCGGTCGAGGCGATCAACAAGGCGATCGCCCCGGGGGGGACGACGCGGCGCGGCCTGCCAACGCCGATGCCGGTGTTCTTTGTCTACCAGACCGCCTTCCTCGACGCCAACGGCGCGATCGAGTTTCGCCCCGACGTCTACGACCGCGACCAGGAAGTGTGGCGGCAGCTGCATCCGGCACGGCACGCGCCGGTGGCAGAAGGCAAAGCGCTGCGCGAACGCAACGGCTGAAATAGGAACCGCGGCGGATCAACCAGCGCAGGAGAAATCCCGATTAAATCAACCTTTTGCCGACTGATCTTGTCGTAAAAGGGTTGTTTGACCGGCGAGCCGGTGCTATGGCGTCCCTCGGGGAATTTGGGGGGATCTGCCATTGCGACCAGCTTCTCTGCTGACCCGGCGTCGGGTCCTCGGCACCGCTGCGGTTGCCTCCGCGGTTGCGTTCATCCGACCGGTTCCGGCGATCTCTTTCGCGCCGCGCTCGGTCTCGCTCTACAATATCCACACCGGCGAGTGGGTGCGGACCGTCTACTGGGCTGACGGCCACTACATCCGCGAGGCGGTGCGCGACATCAACTGGGTGTTGCGCGACCACCACTCGAATGAAGTGCGGCCGATGAACGCCGGCATCCTTGACGTGCTCGGGATGCTGCGCCATCGGCTCGACATCCCGCACGATCCGTTTCTCGTGATCTGCGGCTATCGCTCGCCGAAGACCAACGCGTGGATGCACGCGCATAGCAGCGGGGTCGCCAGCAACAGCTACCACATCAAGGGGATGGCGATCGATCTGCGCTCCGAGCGGCGCGATCTGCGGCAGGTCCGCGGCGCCGCGATGAGCCTGCGCTGCGGCGGCGTCGGGTATTACCCGCACTCCGATTTCGTACACGTCGATTGCGGCCCGGTGCGCTGCTGGTAGCCGCGCGCATCCACCGCAAGCTGGACGACGACTTTCCTGAACTCACGCAGGGCCTGCTGGAGGTTCTCTACCCGCACTACCTGGCTCCGATTCCGTCAATGGCCATCGCCAAATTCGCCGCAGTTGAAGGGCTTAGCGGGCCGATGGAGCTGGGCGCCGGGGTCATGTTGGACGTCGGGCCCGTCAAGGGGGAAGTGTGCCGCTATCGCACCGCGTATGACGTCACGCTGTGGCCGTTGGCGATCGAAACCGCGTCGCTGACGCCGCGCCCAATCATCGCGCCGCCCAATTCCGCTGCCCCTAATGCGGCAGCGGTCCTCCGCATTTCCCTGCGCACTTCGGCGGAAAACCTGCCTATCTCGGCGCTGGCGCCGGATCGATTGCGGTTTTTTATTCAGCCGCAATCGCCGCACGCGTACCGGCTGTACGAGCTGATCCTTAACCACACCATTTCCGTCGGGCTCGCGAATTCGCCGCGCGACCCGGCCGCGGTCATTTGCGACGCCGATGTCGTGCGGCCTGTCGGTTTTGCCGAAGCGGAATGGCTGCTGCCGTACCCAGCGCGCTCGTTTGTCGGCTACCGACTGCTCACCGAGTTCTTCGCCTTTCCAGAGAAATTTCTGTTCTTCGATGTAATCGGACTGCGGGCGAAGACGTTGTTAAGCGAGGACACCGGGCTCGACCTGTTGCTTTATCTCGATGCAACGAACATTGAACTGGAGCGCGCTGTTTCCGCGCAAAGCCTCGCGCTTGGCTGCACCCCAATCGTGAACTTGTTCCCGCTGCGCGCCGAACCGATCAGCATCGACCAGCGTGCTGCTGAATATCGCGTCGTCCCGGATGCGCGGCGGCCGGGAGCACTCGAGATTTACGCCATTAACTCAGTCGTCAGTTCCGCCCCGGACGGCAGGGTGGACAGCTATGAACCGTTTTTCGGGCTGCATCGCTCCGTCGATGCGACCCTCGCCAGATACTGGCACGCGGCGCGCCGCACCGCCATCGACGGCGCGACGGACATGTTTTTGACGTTTGTCGACCTCGACTTCGACATGGCCGCGCCGACCGACAACATTGCCTCGGTCGAGGCGTGGTGCCTGAATCGCGACCTGCCGGCCGATTTGCCGTTCGGGGGCGGCAATCCGCATTTGGAACTGGTGGAGGCATTCTCCGCGATCGAGAGTATCGGCTGCCTGACCCAGCCGACTGCGACGGTGCGGCCGCCGCTCGGCGCGGGAACGCGGTGGTGCCTGTTGTCGCATCTGATGCTCAATCACCTGACGATCACCGGCGGCGA
>JBLMXS010000435.1:0-5739 GCA_050257895.1 Thiohalocapsa sp. | reverse complement strand
CTCTCCCGCAATGCGGGAGAGGGCTTATTCACGACTCGCCGCAGCTAAACCCGCCGCGGCAGCGGGCGGCGCTCGACCTGGAAGCTCGGCGCGCCGCGCCGCAACGGCCGCCGCACGACCTCGAAATCGCGGCGCGGCGGCGGCTCGATCTCGGGCAGCCCCTCGAGGGCGCGCTGGCTCTGCGAGGACTGGCTGGGGGCGGGTGCGGCGGATGCCGGCGGCACCGACAGCCGCGGCCGCTCCGTCGCCTCGCGCGCGACAGGCGGCTCCGAAGCGGCGCGCGCGAAGGCCGCGCCCGGCCGGCGTGCCGGCGCTTCAGGCGCCTCTCGGCGCAGCCGGTTCGCGATTGGGCGGGGCGACGAGCGCGGTCCCGCCGTCTTCTTCGCCGGCGCCCGCTCGCGCGGCTTCACGTTGAGCTTGCAGCCGTCGACCTCGCTGCCGTGGAGCGCCGCGATTGCCTTCGTCATCGCCTTCTCGGTGGCGATGTCGACAAACCCGTAGCGCAGCCGCGCGCCGGTGGCCGGATCGCGGGCAATGGCGGCGCTGAGCACGATGCCGTAGGGGTCGAACGTTTCGGCCAGCCGCTCGTCGCTGAAATCCGGCGGCAGGTTGCCGACGAACACGTTACCCTTGTTGTTGCGCACCCACATGCGATCCGCCTTCGCGGCACTCCTGCTGGTTTTTCCGGACGTTCTTGCGCCGCCGCGTCTGGCCTCGTCAACCGGCCGCACGGATATGGAACCGCATTGCTGCATTGCAATGACAGCGCCGTGCCAATGGCATTGCTATTGCCCTGCTCCCACCCACGCAGCCGGCATTGCGCAATCAGCCTCAGCGCGGCAGCATCACCCGATGTCTAACGCTGCGAGGTGCCCATGATCCCGCGCGACCGCGCACCGTTTTCGGCGATCGTCGACCGCCCGCCGCTGCGCCTGCCGGGCGGCGCCCGGGTGGCGGTGTGGACCATCGTCAATCTCGAATTCTGGGACATCTCAAGGCCGATGGCGCGCCAGGTATTGCCGGCGCCGACCGGTCAGGTGCTGCTGCCGGACGTGCCGAACTGGTCGTGGCACGAATACGGCATGCGGGTCGGAGTGTGGCGGTTTTTCTCGCTGTTCCGGCGGCTCGGCATCCGCCCAACCCTGTCGATCAACGCTCGCGTCTGCGAGGACTACGAGCGCGTGGCGCGCGAGGCGCGCGACGCTGGCTGGGAGTTCATGGGCCATGCCTGGGAGCAGATGCCGATCCACCGCGTCGACGACCAGGCGGCGATGATCCAGCGCTCGGTGACGGCAATCGAGCGCTTCACCGGCGACAAGCCGGTCGGCTGGCTCGGCCCCGGCTTGACCGAGACCGAGGAGACGCCGGAGTTGCTCGCCGCCGCCGGCATCAAATACATCGGCGACTGGGTTTATGACGACGAGCCGACCGAGATCGCCACCGCCAACGGGCCGCTCGTCACATTGCCCTATACGGTCGAGCTCAACGACATCCCGATGATGATGGTGCAGCACCACGAATCGCCCTACTTCACGACCCGCGTCATCGACACCTTCGAACGGCTCTACCAGGAGGGCGAGGAGCGCGCCAAGATCATGGCGATCGCGATCCACCCGTACATCTCCGGCCAGCCGCACCGCGTGAAATATCTCGAAGCGGTCTACGACCGCATCGCCCGCCACGAGGCGGCCCATGGCGGCGTCCTGCATTGGCAGGGACGCGAGATCCTCGAGTGGTACCTGGCGAACCGGTAGAGTTGAGGCCCGGCGAACGAACAGTCACGGCGCCGGTGCGGCGCAGCAGATGGTGCCGCGGGGGGCCAGATCCAGGTCGAGACGGTCGGCGCTCCACAGCGCCTCGACGATCCCGCAATTGATCGCCTCGCCTTCCCGGCAATGTGCGCTGATCTCGCGCAGCCGGCGCTCGAGGCGGCGCAGTTCCGCGATCTGCTGGCGGATCTGGCCGATTCGGGCATCCGCAACCTTCCTGAAATCGCCGCAACCGAAGAACTGCCGTCGCCGCGCCTGGAGAAACTCGGCGGCCTCCTCGATGCTGAAGCCGAGGTCGCGCAGCCGCCGGATGAATAGCAATTGCCGCGCCTGCGTCTCGTTGTAGCGGCGCTGCCCGCCGGCGCTGCGTGCGGGCTTCGGCATCAGGCCGATCCGCTCGTAGTAGCGGATCGTGTCGACCCGGCACTCGCCGACCCGCGCCAGTTCGCCGATGCCCATCGTCGTGGCGACAGATTTCATTGCCAACCCCTTGAAGCTGGACCCGCTCCAGGTCCCATGTCGCTGCGTGCACCGTCGTGAACCGCTCGCGGCAAACCTACCGGAGATCGCTATGCGCGTCGAATTCCACCAGTTGAGCGGGCGGGAATGGGCCAAGGCGGCCGCCGCCGGCCTGGCCGTCGGGGTGATCCTCGCCGTGATCAACGTCATCGCGCTGAAGAGCCACCTCTCGCCGTTGCCCAAGCCGCTTGGCCTGGCGTTTGCCGAGACGCTGTTCGGCCGTGCCCTGCCGCTGCCGGTCGGTCTGCTGTTCCACCTGGCCTGGGTGACCCTGGCCGCGATTGCCTATGTGGCGGTGTGGCGCGACGCGCTGACCCTGCTGAACGCGGCGATCCTCGCCGCCGGCTTGTGGCTGCTGGCGCTGGTGGTGTTCTTCCCGGTGGTCGGCTGGGGATTTTTCGGCCTCGGCGTCAGCCCCCGGCTGATCATTCCGGCGACGGTCTCGCACCTCCTGTTCGCCCTTTTTCTGTGGGGCGCGTGCCGGCTCCTGTTCCGCGACGGGCGCGCTGGCGCGGGTGCGCAACGGCGGGCCGCCTGACAGCCCGACCGCGCTCCTGATCCATCCGGCCGATCGGCCGGTTGACGGCCGGGGCCGAGTCTCATTAGACCCTGCTGCAGTCTCGTGAAGGGTAGGCGATATGAGCGCAGCAGAAGACATGCCGGGCAACATGACCGATGGGTTTCACCTCGTCGTAGAGGCCCTGAAGCTGAACGGGGTCGACACGATCTTCGGGGTCGCCGGCATTCCGATCACCGACCTGTTGCGCCTGGCTCAGGCCGAAGGCATCCGCTATTTCGGCTTTCGTCATGAGCAGTCGGCCGGCAACGCCGCGGCGATCGCCGGCTTCCTGACGCAGAAGCCCGGCATCTGCATGACGGTCTCGGCGCCCGGCTTCCTGAACGGGCTCGTCGCGCTCGCCAACGCCACGGTCAACTGCTTCCCGATGATCCTAGTCAGCGGCTCCTCAGACCGTGCGATCGTCGATCTCGAGCAGGGCGACTACGAGGAGATGGATCAGCTGGCGGTCGCGCGGCCGCACTGCAAGGCGGCCTACCGCGTCAACCGGCCGCAGGATATCGGCATCGGCATCGCGCGGGCGATCCGCGCCGCCGTCTCGGGCCGGCCCGGCGGCGTCTATCTCGACCTGACTGCCGAGGTGTTGGGCTCTGCCCTCGACGTCGAAGCGGCGAAGCAGTCGCTGGTCAAGGTCGTCGACCCCGCGCCGCCGCAGCCGCCGGCGCCGGAAGCGGTGGCGCGCGCGATCGACCTGCTGGCCGCAGCCGAGCGGCCATTGGCGATCCTCGGCAAGGGCGCCGCCTATGCCCGCGCCGACGCCGAGATCCGCGATTTCATCGAGGCCACCGGCATGCCGTTTCTGCCGATGTCGATGGCGAAGGGGCTTCTCCCCGACGACCATCCGCAATCGGCCGCCGCCGCCCGCTCCTACGTGATCGGCAACGCCGACGTCGTGCTCGTCGCCGGCGCGCGCCTCAACTGGCTCCTGTCGCACGGCCGCCCGCCGCTATGGAACGGGAAGACAAAGCTTGTCCAGGTCGACATCTCGCCGACCGAGATCGACAGCAACCGCGCCGTCGCGGCGCCGCTGGTCGGCGACATCAAATCGGCCTTCGCCGCGCTCAACGCGGCGCTCGGCGGGCGCGTCAAGCGGCAGGCGGCGTGGATGGACGACGTCGCGAAGCGCAAGCAGCAGAACGTCGACCGGATGGCGGCGCGGCTCAACGCCGACCCGAGCCCGATGAATTTCTCGTCGGCCCTGCGCGCGGTGCGCAACGCGCTCGCCAACCGACCCGACGTCTACATCGTTAACGAGGGCGCCAACACGCTCGACTTCGCCCGCAACATCATCGACATGCGCGAGCCGCGCCACCGCCTCGACAGCGGCACCTGGGGCGTCATGGGAATCGGCATGGGCTACGCGGTCGGGGCCGCCGCAGTGACCGGCCGCCCGGTGGTCGCGATCGAGGGCGACAGCGCGTTCGGCTTCAGCGGTATGGAGATCGAGACGATCTGCCGCTACGAGCTGCCGGTGACCACGATCATCTTCAACAACAACGGCGTCTATCGCGGCGACCCTGCGGACAAGCCGTACTCCCCGACGGGGCTGTTGCGGGATGCCCGGTACGACCGAATCATCGAGGCATTCGGCGGCAAAGGCTATCACGTCACCGACACGCCGAGCCTCACGGCGGCGCTGAGCGAGGCGCTCGCCTCCGGCAAGCCGGCGCTGATCAACGCCGTCATCGATCCGACCGCCGGCACCGAAAGCGGCCACATCCAGAGCCTAAATCCGCGCAGCGCCGCCGCTCCGGCCCGGTAGTGCTTGACCGCACCGGGCAAATTTGCCTATTCGGTTTGCCGCCGGGAACATTCAGCACCGCCAGTTGTTGGCCTGCGTCAACCGGAAGGAGACGTCAATGAACAGAATTCCCGTTTCGGTCGCCTACAGCAGATGGGTTCACAATGCGGCTGTGATCGCCGGGGTCACCGGATTGCTGGCGTTCGCCGCAGGTTGCGCGCCGACACCGCCGCCCCCGCCCCCCCCGCCGCAGCCGGTCTACGCCGCGCCGCCGCCGCCACCCCCGCCGATGCCGCGCCCGGTTCGCCCCGGCGCCCCGGTCCGGGCCGGCGGAGAGCTCGGCTAGCCAGCCCGAAATCGTCATGCCCGGCCTTGCGCCGGGCATTGGCGACCATCCCGGGTTCGTTCAACGCTGCTCCGGGATGAAGCGGCGGTAGAAGTAGCCGATTGCGGCTCCCAACACCGCCCAGAACACCAGGCTTGCAGTCGTCGCTGCCGCGACGAAGCGGTGCGCCAGCGCCGCCGGTGCCATGTCGGCGGCGTTGTCCGCCGGCAGCGGTGCACCGTAGAGGTGCGGCAACAGGATCAAGAGGACGGCGAATGCGGCCAAAACCGCATGCCGCGTGAACGCGAGCAGCGCGAGGCCGAGGCCGGTCGCGGCTGCGGTTGTGATCCACCACGCCTGGCGTGCGGCCAACGGCGCCGCGGCGGCGCCGGGGATTTCCGGCGGCAGACCGAGGCCGGGCGCCACGGTGAACGCCGCGAAGCCGGCCAGCCCCCAGAACAGCCCGTCGCGCCACGTCACCGCGCCGCCGCGCAAGGCCAGCCCGGCCGCCAGCAGCAACGCAAAGCCGATCGCTGCCAAAAGGTCGGCGGCGACGGTCGCGGCGGTGCGCTCGAACCCGTCTTCCGGCTCCCAGGCCTGCCCGGCGACCGGGATCGCGTGGTCATGCGTCGGCGCCGCGGCGGCGTGGTGCGCGTGGTCCGCCCCCTGCCAATCAGCCTGCCGCTCGTAGCTTTCAGCCTGCTGGATCAGCGGCACGGTCGCGATCTGGTGCGCCGCCGCCGCGACGACGCCGGCAACGAGCCCGCCACACAGCGCGGCGCACAGCAGCCGGCTGAGGACCGCGATC
>JBLMXS010000434.1:0-12579 GCA_050257895.1 Thiohalocapsa sp. | reverse complement strand
GCTGCGGCAGAGCTGGTTCACGGCGGCGCCGCCGGCAATGAAGTTCTGCACCATCTGCGCCGTCACCGCTGAGGGGTAGGCGGAGACGCCGCGCGCCGCGACGCCGTGGTTGCCGGCGAAGACGACGGTGCGCGGATGATCGAGCAGCGGCGGGTGGCGCCCCTGCCATGTCGCCAGCCATGCCGCCAGCTCTTCGAGCCGACCGAGCGCCCCGGCCGGCTTGGTCAATTGCGCCTCGCGCGCCGCGGCGGCGCTGCCGGCGTCGAGGTCGGGGCCCGGCAGGTGCGCCATGAGGGCGCGGATCTCGTCCAGCGTGGCGACCGGTTCCGCCATCGTCAGGCCGCGCGCGCCGCGTGGTCGGCGAGGACCTGGGCGATCACCTGCGTCACGCGGCGGCCGGTCGGCAGATGCAGGAATTCGTTGGGGCCGTGCGCGTTGGAGTGCGGTCCGAGGACGCCGGTGACGACGAACTGCGCCAGCGGAAACCTCTCGCCGAGCATCGCCATGAACGGGATCGAGCCGCCCTCGCCCATATAGGCCGCCGGCGCCCCGAACGCGTCTTGCGAAGCTTTCGCCAGCGAGGCTTCGAGCCAGCCCGCCAGCGCCGGTGCGTTCCACCCCGGGGCGGCGGCTTCCGGCTTATAGACGACGCGCGCGCCATTGGGAGAATCGCTCTCCAACAGCCGCCGCAGCGTTGCATCGGCCGCCTTCGCGTCGACCGTAGGCGGCAGCCTGAGGCTCAGCTTGGCGGTTGTGAACGGCAGCAGCACATTGCCGGCGTCGCTCGGCTTCGGCAGCCCGTCGATGCCGGTCACCGCCAGCTGCGGCCGCCACGTGCGGTTCAGCACCAATTCGGCCGGGTCGTCGGCCATCGGCTTGGTGCCGGGCGCGAACGGATACTCGCTGTAGACCGTGGCGCCGAGCGCCGCGGCCGCCGCTCGCGCCTGGATGATCCGCTCGGGCGGGATCTGCGCGTAGAGTTCGGACGGGCGAACCGCGCCAGTCGTCTCGTCTTCGAGGCGCGACAGCAGCTGCCGCAGGATCCGGAAGCTCGACGGCACAACGCCCGAGGCATAGCCCGAATGCACGCCCTCGGTCAGCACTTCGACCGTCAACGTGCCGCCGGCGATGCCGCGCAGCGAGGTGGTCATCCACAGCTGGTCGTAATTGCCGCAGCCGGAATCGAGACAGATGACGAGGGACGGGCTGCCGATCCGATCGGCGAGGTGGTCAATGTAGAACGGCAGGTCGTAGCTGCCGGATTCCTCGCAGGCTTCGATCAGGATGACGCAGCGCGCATGCGGCACGCCCTGGTCGTGCAGGGCAAGCAGCGCCGTCAGCGCGCCGAACATCGCATAGCCGTCATCGGCGCCGCCGCGGCCGTAGAGCCTGTCGCCGTCGAGCCGCGGGCTCCACGGGCCGTAGCCGTCGGCCCAGCCGACCATCTCCGGCTGCTTGTCGAGATGGCCATAGAGCAGCACCGTGTCCGCGCTGTTGCCGGGGACCTCGATCAGCATCAGCGGCGTGCGGCCGGGCAGGCGGACGATCTCGAGACTGGCCCCCGGCAGCGGCGGTAGCCGCTGGCGCGCCCACGCCTCGAACAGCCGCACCGCCCCTTCCATATAGCCGTGCGCTTCCCAATCCCGGTCGAAGGAAGGCGATTTGTTGGGGATCCGGATGTACTCGACGAGCGTCGGCACGATCGCATCGCCCCAGGATTGGTCGACGAATTTCTTGAGTTTCGCGGTATCGAGCATGCAACGTCTCCAATAGCGCTTTACGCTCGAGAAAATCTCCATCGAGGCGCATGTCCCGACCGAGATTGCTTCGTCGCTCCGCTCCTCGCAATGACTCGTTTTTTCCGTCATTGCGAGCGAAGGGACGCAATCCCGTTGCCCACTGGTCATGGCCTTCATGCGCTCCGGTTGGCGATGTAGTCCTCGCTCTGCATCTCGTGCAGGCGCGAGACGGTGCGCTGGAACTCGAAGGCGCCGTCGCCGACGACATAGATCTCCTCGGGCGGCACCGCGGCCGAGGCGAGCAGCAGCGTGCGCGCCTCGTAGAGCGCATCGACCAGGATATGGAAGCGCATTGCCTCGTTGCGGCGGCGCGGGTCGAGCCGCGGGATGCCCTCGACGATGATCGCGGCGAACCGCTCGGCAAGCGCCAGGTAATCGACCGCCGACAGCGGCCGCGCGCACAATTCCTCGAAGCTGAACCAGGCAACGTTGCGCGCGGCGCGCGGCACGTGCAGCCGGCGCTGCAGCACCGTCAGCATTTCCGCCATCGGCGTCGCGTTCTCAGTCAATTCGGCGAACGCCTCGGCCAGCGCCGCGTGCGCCGCCGCGTCGAGCGGCCAGTGGTAGATCTGCCGCCGGGTCAGACGCGACAGCCGGTAGTCGCGGCCGCTGTCGAGCTCGACGCGGTCGAGCCTCTCCTCCAGGAGCGCAATGAACGGCAGAAAGCGGTCGCGCTGCAGGCCGTTCTCGTAGAGCCGCGCCGGTGCTCGGTTGGAGGTCGCGACGACGACGCTGCCGGCATCGAACAAGGCGCGGAACAGCCGCTCGAGGATCATCGCGTCGGCAATGTCGTTGACCTGGAACTCGTCGAAGCACAGGAGCGCCGCCTCGCCGGCGAGTTCGGCCGCCACCGCGGCAATCGGCTCGGCGCTGCCGGCCCGCCGCTCGCGCTCGATGCGGTTGTGGACGTCGAGCATGAAGGCGTGGAAATGCACCCGCCGCTTGCGCTCGACTGGCGCCGCGGCGAAGAACAGATCCATCAGCATCGACTTGCCGCGCCCGACCGGCCCCCACAGATAGACGCCGCGCAGTGGCGGCGCGATGGGATTGAGGCGCAGCCATTGGCGCCAGCCGCGTCGGCGCGGCGACCGGTAGTCCGCCAGCGCCGCATGCAGTTGCTGCAGCCTTAGGACCGCACGCTGCTGCGCCGTATCGGGGCGAATCAGGCCGGCCGCGACGCGCTGGCGGTAGAGCTCCGCCGGTCCCGCAAAGCTTGCGGACCGGGTTGGCGCCGCCGCCGGCGCTGCCATTCCCGGGGCGGGAAAATCGACGGGCATGTTTCAGGCGTCGCAAACAGATGCCGACAGACGACGCGGCCCCCAAGGGGGAGCCGCGTCTCGATCTACGCCACCGGCGCGGTGAAAGGCAATGGCCGGCGCCCTATTCGGCCGGCGCCGGCACCGGCGCAAGGACGCGGCCGGCGCGGGCGCTGCCGGCGAAGAGGAGGCTGGCGACCCACAGCGTCGCCACCACCACCAGCACGAGGTCGGCCCGGCCGGCGTCGATCAGCATGCCGTACGGTACCGGCATGATGGCGCCGCCCAGTGACAGCCCGGCGCTGACAAAGCCGAACACCTTGCCGATCTGGCCGGGCGGCGCGGCGTCCTTGACCATGACGTCGCGCGGCGTGCGGCTGGCGCCGATCGAGAGGCCCGTGACGAACAGCACCGCCACCGTAAAGAGCTGCGGCATCGACACGAGATCGACCCACAGCATCAAGCCGGCGCCGAGGATCGTCAGCACCACGACAAAGCCGAGATGCTTGTCGGTGCGGTCGGAGACCCAGCCGCCGACCAGGACGCCGCTCATCATCCCGATCATGTAGCCGGTCAGCGCCGTCGAGGCGGTCGCCAGCGGCAGGTCGTGGGTGCTGTGCAGCACCGTGATCAGCCACGACTGGATGCCGGCGCCGGCCATCGAGGAGACCATGAAAAAGCCAAAGAACAACAGGATCGAGCGCGAGAACAGCATCCGCAGGTCGGCGACGAAACCGCCGCCGGCGTGCCCGGCGGCGCCCGCCTCGCGCCGCTGCTCGACGAGGATGCGGCTCTGCCAGACGATCGAGACGACGACCGGCAAGCCGAGCGCGCCGACCAAGAGGAGCGTGCTGCGCCAGCCAATCAGCAGCATCAGCGCGGCCGTCACCGGCGGCGCCGCGGCAAATCCGACATGCCCGACAAAAGTGTGCAGCGCGAACGAGCGGCCAATCTTGCTGCGGTCGACCGAGCCCGAGAGGATCGCGTAATCGGCCGGATGAATGACCGAGCTGCCGAGCCCGGACAGCATCGCCAGCAGCGCGATCTGCCAGTAGGCGGTCGCCAGCCCCATCGCGGCGATCGACAACGTCATCAAGAGCGTGCCGCCGATCAGGAAGCGCCGGGCGCCGTAGCGGTCGACGAGAAAGCCTACCGGCGCCTGCACCACCGCCGTCGTCCCCGACATCAGCGCCATCGCCAGGCCGAGCTCGGCAAAGGAGACGCCGAAACTGTGCTGCCAGGCAATGAACAGCGGTGGCAGGCAAAGCTGGTAATAGTGCGACAGAAAATGGCCGCAGCCGATCAGCGTGTTGACCCGGGCGTCCTTGCCCAATTTCGGCAGTGTCGGCATCCGCAATGGCCCTCGCCGCTGGTCGAACGAGATGATCACTATAAGGCGGTGGAGGGGTTGGCTGTAACGCATCCACGACAGGTTTGCCCTGACCCACCGGCATGTGCGGTTGGCGGTGGTGGACGCCGCTGCAGGATGGGCTGAACAACGCGAAGCCCATTACCTCGGCCGGCCTGGCGATGGGCTTCGCTGCGCTCAGCCCATCCTACAGCGAATCCCACAGCCGCCGCATCTGCTCGCGCTGGCGGGCGTCCGGCAGCGGCAGCAGGCCGGCCGCGAGATCGTCCTGCATGTGCGCCGCGTCGGCGGTTGCCGGGATCGCGCAGGTCAGTGCCGGCTCGGCGAGGATGTATTTGAGGAAGAGCTGCGGCCAGCTGGTGCAGCCGAGTTCGCCGGCCCACTCGGGCAGCTTGCGGCCGCGCACCCGGCGCAGCATCCCGCCGTCTTCGAACGGCCGGTTGGCGATCACCGCCACGCCGCGCGCCGCCGCGACCGGCAGCAGCCGGTTTTCAGCGCCGCGGGTGCCGAGCGAATAGGCGCATTGCACGAAGTCGATGCCGGGCTCGCTCTCGAGGATGCGGGCGAGCTCGGGCAGCGCGCCGCTCGTGTAGTGGGTGATGCCGATATAGCGAATGTCGCCCCGCTCCTTCATCTGACGCAATGTCGCGAGATGGGTGCGCCAGTCGACGAGGTTGTGGATCTGGATCAGGTCGATGACCGGGCTCCGCAACAGTTCGGCGGAGCGGCGCATCTGCGTGATGCCGGCGTCGCGGCCGCTGGTCCACACCTTCGTGGCGATAAAGACGCGCGGCCGCATCCCGGCTTCCGCCACGAGGTCGCCCGTCACCCGTTCGGCGCGGCCGTACATCGGCGACGTGTCGATGATGCGGCCGCCGCCGTCGACGAATGCCCGCAGCACGCCGCGCAGCGGCTCGCGCGCGCTTGCATCGGCGCCGACGTCGAACACCTGCGAGGTGCCGAGCCCAATGACCGGCATCGCCTCGCCGCTCGACGGGATCGCACGACTGATCATTCAAGTCTCCCGGTAGGAGGGGCGAGCAACGCGAAGCCCATCGCGCGACTTCGATGAAGATGGGCTTCGCGGCGCTCAGCCCATCCTACGGGGCCTCGACCGGCTCGAGGCCGAGCATCAGGCAGAGGTTCTGCACGGCGGCGCCGGAGGCGCCCTTGCCGAGATTGTCGAGCCGTGCCACCAGCACCGCCTGACGGTGCGCGTCATTCGCATAGACCGATAATTCGAGGCGGTTGGTGTCGTTAAGCGCCTGCGGTTCGAGCTTGCCGTCGCGCGACGGCTCGACCACCCGGACATCGCCGCAGCCGGCATAGTGCGCCGCGAGCGCCGCGCGCAGATCGGCGCCGCCCGGGCGGCCGGGGAGGGTGTCGAGATGCAGCGGCACCGAGACCAGCATCCCCTGCCGGAAATGCCCAACCGACGGCACGAAGAGCGGCCTGCGGGTCAACCGGGCATAGAGCTGCGTCTCCGCCACATGCTTGTGTTCGAGGCCGAGCCCGTAAAGCTCGAAGGCCGGGCCCGCGTCACGGTCGTGCGCCTCGATCATCGACTTGCCGCCGCCCGAATAGCCGCTGACGGCGTTGATCGAGATCGGGTAATCCGGCGGGATCAGCCCCGCCTCGACAAGCGGCCGCAGCAGGCCGATCGCTCCGGTCGGATAGCAGCCGGGATTGGCAACGCGCGCGGCGCCGGCGATCGCTTGCGGCTGCCCGGCGGCCATCTCGGGAAAGCCGTAGGTCCAAGTAGGGTCGACCCGGTGCGCTGTCGAGGCGTCGAGCAATTTCGGCGCGTCGGCGCCGAGCTCGTCGGCCAGCGCCGCCGCCTCGCGCGCCGCCTCGTCCGGCAGGCACAGGATCGCGAGATCGACCTCGGCCATGATGTCGCGCCGGGCCGAGGTGTCCTTGCGCAACGCGGCCGGCAGAATCTTGACGCTGACCTCGGGCAAGGCGTCGAGGCGGGCGCGGATGCCGAGCCCGGTCGTGCCGGCTTCGCCGTCGATGAAGACGCTGGGCTTGTTGCTCCCCATCCCTCTTCCTCCAATAAAAAACCCGCCGGAAACGGGTGCGGCGGGTGCTTGGCATCGTGCTGTTTCGGAAGGGTCAGCGCGGCTTCCCGAAGCTGCGACAACCGGCCTTCCGCTGCGCGCACGCGAGCATCCCGCCGGGGCGGCGTCGGCGTCGTTCGCTGCGTGCAAGGATCAAGTTCATGGGCAGGACGTTAAGCCCCCCGCGCGGCGGCGTCAACCGCCCCCGGGCGCACGGCAGTCAGTCGGCGGCGAAGCGGGGCGCGGCGGCGGGGGCGCGCAGGTGCCACCACAGCACGGCGAATGCGGCGAGCGCCACCGGCGGCATGACCGCGATCTGCACCATCGCCCATCCGACGCCGGACAACAGCGCGCCCGAGGCAAAGGACGACAGCGTGACCGTCCCGAACACCAGGAAATCGTTGAGCGCCTGAACCTTGCCCTTCTCCTCGGCGGCGTAGGTGCGGGTCAGCAGCGTCGTGGCGCCGACGAAGAGGAGGTTCCAGCCGATCCCGAGCGCCAGGTTTGCGGACCAGAAATTGACGGTGGAAAGGCCGGCGAGGTTGATGACGCAGCACGCCAGCAGCAACGCCGTCCCGGTCAGCATCATGCGGGTCAGCCCGAAACGGCCGATCAGATGCCCGGTGACAAAGCTCGGCGCGTACATGCCGAGCGAATGCCATTGGATGACGAAGGCGGCGGCGGCGAATTCGTGGCCGCAATCGAGCATCGCGATCGGCGTCGCGGTCATCACCAGCGACATCACGCCGTAGGCGACCATCGCGGCCACCGCGGCGGCGATAAAGGCGGGCTGCGCCGCGATCTCGCGCAACGGGCGGCCGCGACGCCCCAAGACCGGCGGCGGCGGCTTCGGCAGGTCGACGAAATACAAGAGGATGGCCGAAGCAAGGAACAGTCCGACGATCATCGCGTAGCAGCCGGCGAATAGCACCGGGCTGAACAGATCGCGCGACCAGATCGCGACTTCCGCGCCGAACACCGCCGAGACAACCCCTCCCGCCAGCACCAGCGAGATCGCCTTCGAGCGGAACGCCTCGTCGGCGACTTCGGCGGCGGCGAAGCGGTATTGCTGGGTGAAGCCGCGGTTGACGCCCAGCAGGAAGGTGCCAAGACAGAACAGCGCAAAGTTGCGGTGGAAGATCGCCGTGGTGGCGATGACGGCGCCGGCGATGCCGAGCGCGATGCCGCTCCAGAAGCCGAGGCGGCGGCCGATCCGCGCCATCAGCAAGGCCGCTGGGATCGTCGCCGCCATGACGCCGGCCTGCTGCACCGCAATCGGCAGCGTCGACAATGCCCGGTCCGACGCCAGCATGCTGCCGACGATGGCGCCGGTGAGGCCGACGATGCTGCCGCCGGTCATCGCCAACGCCTGGCAACCGGCCAACATCAGCACGGTGCGGCGGGTCGAGGTAAGCATCCTCATGCGGACCAGCTCAGAAATGCTGCCAGCCGGCCTGCGCGACCGGGATCTCGGTGCCGGCCGCATCGACCAGCCGCACGCCGGCTCCCGCCGCGATGAACCCGACCGGTGTCAGCTGCAGGGCCAGCTCGCGCGACAGCCGCTCGATCTGCGCAGTCGCTTCCGGCGGCGCCGTGAACAGCAGCTCGTAGTCGTCGCCGCCGGCGGCGAGGGCGGGCATCAGCTGCGGCTGCGCGGCGAGCACCGCCTGCGCCGCAGCCGAGAATGGCAGCGCCGGCAGCCGCACCACGCCGGCGACGCCGGAGGTGTCGCAAATATGGCCGAGATCGGCGAGGAGCCCGTCCGAAACGTCGCACATCGCATGCGCAAGGCCGACGAGGCGCGGCCCCAGCGCGACGCGCGGCTCGGGCAGCCGGAAGCGCGCAACGAGCGAGGCGCGATGCGGCTCGGGCAGCTCGGCATACTCGCCGCGCAATGCCTTGAGCCCGAGATAGGCGTCGCCGATCGTGCCGCTGACCCAGATATGATCGCCCGGCTGCGCGCCGCTGCGGCGGACCATGGCGCCGGCGGCAACTTCGCCGATTGCGGTCAACGAGAACGACGCGGGACCCGGCGTCATCACCGAATCGCCGCCGAGCAGATCGACGCCGTAAAGAAGCTGGTCGTGCGCCAGCCCTTGCGCGAAACGTTCCACCCAGGGATCGTCATGCGACGCGGGCAATGCCGTCGTCAGGAGATAATGCCGCGGCCGGGCTCCCTTTGCGGCGAGATCGGACAGGTTGACGCGCAGCAGCTTGCGAGCGACGAGATCGGGCGGGTCGTCGGGCAGGAAATGCACGCCGGCGACGATCGCGTCGACGGTGACGACGAGCTGCCGTCCGACCGGGCATTCGACGAGAGCCGCGTCGTCCTTGAGCCCGAGCCCGCCCGGGCCCGCCAGCGGCGCGAAGAACGCGGCAATCCGCCCGAACTCACCGAGGCCGGCGCCCATCGAAGCTAACGGATGAGTGGGACCGCGGGCGTCCCACCCGCATGCGGGCGGGACGCCCGCGGTCCGGTCTCATAAGCCATCACAGCTCTGGCGCGCGCAGCGTGCGGGCGAGGCGGTCGAGAACGCCGTTCGCGAGCCCCGGCTCTTTGCCGGAGAAGAAGGCATAGGCGATCGCGACGTACTCGCTCATCGTCACCCGCGGCGGGATGTCGGCCCGATGCACGAGCTCATAGGCGCCGGCTTCGAGGATCAGCCGCAGCAGCGTCTCCAGCCGGGCGAGCGGCCACTCCTCGCTGAGCGCGGCCGAGAGGGTCTCGTCGAGCGGGCCGCGATTGGCGGCGACGCCGCGCACGATGTCGGTGAACAGCGCCTCGTCGGCCTCGCCGTAATTGTCGCCGTCGATGTCGCGGCCAAGGCGATGGCGGACGAACTCGCGGACCACCGCCTCGGCGCCGAGGCCCGGGTTAAGCTCGAGCTGATAGAGCGCCTGCACCGCCGCGAGCCGCGCCGTGCTGCGCCGGCGCGCGCTGCCCCCCTGTCGGGGGGGACCGGCGGTGGCATCGGCCGCGGTCAAGCCGGCGGCACCTGGAAGCGGCGCTTCAGTTCGATCAGCGCCAAGCAGGCCCGCGTCGCCTCGCCGCCCTTGTCGCGCCAGCCCTGCCTTGTCTCGGCGGGCGCGGCCCGCAGCAGCGCCTGCGCCTCGTTCTCGCAGGTGAGGATGCCGTAGCCGATCGCCAGCCCGTCGCGCACCATCAAATCCTGCAGCGAACGCGCGGTCTCCTCGCAGATATGGTCGTAATGGGTGGTCTCGCCACGGATCACGCAGCCGAGCGCGACGAAACCGTCAAAGCGCCCGACCGTGCGCGCCGCCAGCGCGATCGCGGCCGGGATCTCGAAGGCGCCGGGCACCGCGACGATCTCGCAGGTGGCGCCGGCGGCGGCGGCGGCCCGCGTCGCGCCGTCGCGCAGCAGCGCCGCGATATGGGCGTAATACGGTGCCTCGACGAAGAGCAGATGCGGCGCCTGGTTCATCGCGCGCCCTCTTCTTGCGACAGGCGCGCGCCGACGAGGCGGGCCACGTAGCGGGCAATCGGGTCGATTTCCAGGTTCAGCCGCGCGCCCGGCTGCGTCTCGCCGAGCGTCGTGTGTGCCAACGTATAGGGGATGATGTTGACGCCGAACCGGTCGTCGACGATCTCGTTGACCGTCAGGCTGACGCCGTCCACCGCCACCGACCCTTTCGGCGCGATATACGGCATCAGCGCCGCCGGCGCTTCGATCAGCAGGCGGACCGAATCGCCCTCTGGCCGACGTTCGACCAGCCGACCCACGCCGTCGACATGACCCAGCACGAGATGGCCGCCCAGTTCGTCGCCCAGCCGCAACGCCCGTTCGAGATTGACGGAGCTGTCTTCCGACCACGCGCCGAGCGTCGAGCAGGCCAGCGTCTCGGCCGATGCCTCGACCGTGAAGGCGCCCGGCTCGATGGCGACGACGGTCAGGCACACGCCGGCGCAGGCGATCGAGGCGCCGAGCGCGATTTCGGCGGCATCGTAAGCCGTCGCGATCGTCGCGGTGAAGCTGTCCCTCGCTCCCGCGCCGCGTTTCAGCCGCCGCACATGCCCGACATCGGTGACGATTCCGCTGAACATGCGCTTAAGCTAGGAGGGTGCCTCCCGATTGGCCAGCCCGTTTCACGCATGCGCCGTCGGCACGAACGCGGCGGAGGGGTGTTGTTTAACCAGAACGAACCTTCTTTCAACCACTTAGAGTAAGCCGCGCAGGTATTTCGCGAAATGCGCGCGGCCTGGAGGAGCATGATGAAGCGATTCGCCACCCCCCTTCGCTTGCAGGCAGCGGCCGCGGCGCTGCTGCTGGCGGGCCTCGGGGCCGCCCCGGCCTACGCCCAGATGAGCGCAATGGATTTTGACGCGGCACCCCCGTGCGGCGCCTTCGCGCGGCATGTCGGCGGCGCCTGGACGGCCTTGTCGCCGGTGACGCTGAACGTCGACAACGGCATGGCGATCAGCATCGCCCCCGGCCAGACGATGCCGGCGGGCTCGACGATCGGCGGCGTCGCGGTGCCGATCATCCTCGATCGCCACTGCGGGAACATGTAACGGCGAACACCGACATCGCGTCGGGGCCGAGAAGCTGATGGACAATCGGCTGGCTGGCGACCGGCGCGAAGCGCGGCATCTCGGCTAGGCGGTCGAGCCCGAGCGCGGCGACGGCGGCGACGCCGTCGCCGCCGAGCAACAGCGGCGCGTGAAACCACACGAGGCGGTCGACCAGCCCGCCGCCCAGCAATGACGCGGCGAGTTGGCCGCCGCCCTCGACGAGGACGCGCGTCAGCCCGCGCTCGCCCAGCCGCAGCAGCATTGCCGCGAGGTCGATGCGGCCATTGGCGCCGAGCGCGGTCTCAACGATCTCGACCTGCCGCTCGCGCAGCACCCTGGCACGTTCCGGCGGGTTCGGCGCCGTCACCAGCCAGGTCGGAACCGCGGTCGCCTCGGCCATGACGCGGGCCGTCGGCGGGATGCGCAGCCGGCGATCGAGGACGACCCGCACCGGCGAACGGGCACCGAGACCGGGCAGGCGGCAGGTCAATTGCGGGTCGTCGGCCAGCACGGTGCCGGTTCCCACGAGCACCGCGTCATGGGTCGCGCGCAGCAGGTGCGCCATTGCGCGCGCCTCCTCGCCGGTAATCCACCGGCTCTCGCCCGACGCGGTGGCGATGCGGCCGTCGAGTGAGGTCGCCAGCTTCAGCGTCACCAGCGGCCGACCGCTGCGCACGCGCCGAAAGAACCCGGCGTTGATCTCCGAGGCCTCGGCGGCGCACACCCCGCTCTCAACCGCGCGCCCGACGGCCCGCAACCGTGCCAGACCGCTGCCGGCGACGCGCGGGTCGGGGTCCTCCACCGCGGCGACGACGCGCGCGATGCCGGCCTCGATCAGCGCGTCGGCGCACGGCGGCGTCCTGCCCCAATGGCTGCACGGCTCGAGGCTGACATAGGCGGTGGCGCCGGCAGCGGCATCGCCGGCGCGCGCCAGCGCCTCGCTCTCGGCGTGCGGCCGTCCGCCCGGCTGCGTCCAGCCGCGGCCGACGACGCGGCCATCCTTCACGATGACGCAGCCGACCGCCGGGTTCGGCCAGGCATTGCCGAGGCCCCGCCGCGCCAAGCCGAGCGCGGCCTGCATAAAGCGCTGATCCTGCGACGGGTCCGGCATGGCCGCGAAGGTACGCCGACGGCGGTGCCGATGCCACCCCGCCCCGCGTAAATCCGGTTGCAGCGGCAGCGATTGAGGATTACCTGAACTGTCGGGGTGAGGCAGGCACCCCGTCAGACGCTTCGTCCAAGCTCTGCGCCCTCTCGCTCGACGAGGAGTGCCGCATGCAAGGACGAGTCCGGGCTGTCCCAGCCTACAAGATAGCGGTTGTATGGCGCGGCGATGCCGACGCCCGACGGGCCGCGACGTCGAGCAACAATCGGTTCCATCGCATCTTTGAAGACCTGTCGGCGCTCGGCATCGCGGCCGAGCCGGCGGTTTACGACGAGGATTTGTAACCCTCCGCGGGGGGCCGCCTTGCATTGAGGCGGCGGTTGGGGATTGTCTGGAAGCAGCGGTGCAAATGACAGTGTTTGCACCAATGCAAGAGACGGTGCGATGGCGCGAGTTGAG
>JBLMXS010000433.1:0-8899 GCA_050257895.1 Thiohalocapsa sp. | reverse complement strand
CGATGCCAATCAGGTCGACCGAGCGGTGCGACGGGTTGTGATAGGTGTCGCCCAGGAAGTTCTCCGCCGCGAACTTCCAGTTGGAGGGGAAGAGCCACTTGTGGACGCCGATCACCTCGCTCCCACCGGGCCGGCCGTCGCGGCAGTCGAGGGCCTCGTCGAGGTGCTGGCGGGCGGCGCCGAGGTAGGCCTCGAAGTCGGGGGCGTCGGGGTCCCAGCTGGCCCACACCGTGCCCTTGTAAAGGCAGAGCTGCGCGACCTCGACGAGCCCCCATTGCGCGCGGTCGAGCTGCGAATGGTAGGCCTCGCGGAAATACGGCACGCCGACCAGCCTGCCGTCGGTGCCGTAGCTCCAGCCGTGATAGGGACAGGTGAAGACGGCGGTGTTGCCCTCGTCGTAGCGGCACACCTTCATCCCGCGATGCCGGCAGGAATTGAGGAAGACGTGCACCTTGCCGGCGCGGTCGCGGCACAGCAGCACCGATTCCTCGCCCATCCGCGACACAAAAAAATCGCCGGGGTTGGGGATCTGGCTCTCGTGGCCGACAAACAGCCAGGCGCGGGCGAAGACACGCTCCAGCTCCTCCTGGTAGACCTCTTCGTTGACGAAGATCTCGCGGCTAATCTGACCGCTCATCAGATCGACCAGCCCGGGCCGGTAGCCGCTGGCGCGAGCGCTCGTCATGCGCGTTCTCCCGATTTCACCACGAAGACACGAAGGTCACGAAGAGAGAGTAACGCTTTTTCCGCCTTCGTGCCCTTCGTGGCTTCGTGGTTAGAACCAATTATCCTCCCGCCCGCACGGCGCGCGCCAAGGTCAGGACGCCGACATAAGCGGCGCCGCCGCGGCGCAGCACGCGGGCGCATTCCTCGACCGTCGCACCAGTCGTCAGCACGTCGTCGACGATGACGACGCGCTTGCCCCGCACGCTGCGCCCCGGCCGCATGGCGAAGGCGCCGCGCACGTTGCGTGCCCGCGCCAGCGGCCCGAGCCGGCCCTGCGACGGCGTACGCCGGCGCCGCACCAGCCAGTCGGGCGCAACCGGCGGACCGCCGCCGGCATGGATCGCCTGCGCCAGCAGCGCCGCCTGGTTGTAGCGGCGCGACAGGAGGCGGGTCCAATGCAACGGCACCGGCACCATCAGGTCGGCACCGTCGAGAACCTGGCCGCCGGCTCGGCGCATCCAGGCGCCGAGCGCCGGCGCCACCTCGGTACGGTCGTATTTGAGCGCCAGCACGAGGCGGCGGCTGTGCTTGTCGTAGCGCATCACCGCCCGCGCCAAATCCCAGCTGGCGCGCCCGCGGGCGCAGTCCGGGCACACGGCGCCCTCTTCGGTCGGATACGGGAACGGCAAACCGCAGATTGAACAATAGGGCGGGACAAAAAACGTGATGGAGGACCAGCACGAACCGCAGAGCGCGTCGGGTTCACCGACGGTCTCGCCGCAGGCGAGGCAGCGCGGCGGCAACACCGCATCAACAACGACGCGGTAGAGTTGCCGTAGCCGCAAGGGGAGGGTCGCGGCGAGGTCCATCGGCTGCATCATCTGCGGCGCGTTGTCATCGTCAACCAGCAATCGCCTTTGCTCGGTCGTTGAAGCTGCCCTGCGTGACGGCACCGATGACTGGGAACGGCAACAAGGCGCACCGTCCAAACTCTGCCACAAGCCGCGCCTTGCTCAGCGGCCTTGCCACCATCAGGGGACGGCAATTCCTCCGTCGTCCTTTATTGCTGTAATGACATAAGCCCGCATTGCCCCGGAGACGGGTCCCGGCCCAAACCGAGATAGCAAAGCAGCAGCAGCCGCGTCTGTAACTTCGGTGAGTCGTGCTGGATCACGCGCCTCGATTTCACGTCGCAAGGGTGAACCTTGGCAAAATCCGATTGCTAACTCTCGGGCAGAAGGTGCCTGACTCCGCAGTTCTACTGGCTCTACGCCTTCAACCGTAAATCCGGCGGTGCGCAGTTCGTTCACAATCAAGCTCGGATCGTGATACCCGTAGGGTGTTCGGACCATTAGCTGAGGCGGGTCGTTCGGGAAAAAGCTCTTAACCACATCATTGACCAGACAACAGAACTCGTTGCGCTCTATCCGGTCCCATACAGTGAACACGAATCGTCCGTCGGGCTTGAGAACCCGATACGCCTCTCGATACCCTGCCACCTTATCGGACAAGAACATAACCCCGAATTGGCACACGACAACGTCGAATGTCGCGGCAGAAAACGGAAGTGCGGCAGCATCGGCTAGACGCCAAGTCACTCGCCCGTTCGCTGTTTGGGCAGCGGCGAATTCTATCATGTCCGAACTTATGTCGGTCGCGGTAATCCCCACTCGTTCGGGAAGCAGTTGGATGATAGCACGGGTGAGAATGCCGGTTCCCGCTGCGGTTTCAAGAAGGTTACCGTCGGTAAGATACGCAACGCGCTTTGCCACATTTTCGGCGTAAGGCTGGAAGAAAATCGGTCCACGGTAGCGATCGTAGAGCGCCGGTACTGACCCCGAATAAAGATCTGGGACAACCCCACCGCTCATTTCGGCCTCCCGGTGATTGTAGGTTCATTAATGCGGGAGACATCATAGTTGGCGTCCGTGCCGCCAGCCAGACCTGCATTCTCGCGGCGTTCGGCTGGTGCGCCAAACTGAACCATAATAAGGGCTAGACAAGCCCGCATGCCGCGCACCATGGCGGCGCGAAGAACGTCATCGCCGTCCAGCAGGCCCCGCACAACGCATCCGGCTCGTCGACGGTGATGCCGCAGGCGCGGCAGCACGGCGGGAGGACGCCGTCGAGAACGGCGCGCCCGACCTGGCGCAGCCGGCGCGGCAGGGCTTCCGAAAGCTGCATCGCTGCCATCATCGAGCCCCCTCCGCTTGCGTCAACTGCCGAGAAGGGATGGTAATGCGGCACTTGGCAAGTGTCACAGGGTCGGGAGCGGACAGATGCCGGAAGCGGCAACCGCGGTGGAGAGCGTCGAGGCCGGCACGCACGGCGATGACCCGGCGGCGCGGCCGGTCATCAGCCTGCTGCCGGGGGCGCAGCGGCGCGCCGAGGGCGGGCATCCGTGGATCTACTCAAACGAGCTGGCGATCGACGCGGCGGCGAAGGCGCTACCGCCGGGCTGCCTCGTGACGCTGCGGCGCGCGGATGAGCGGCCGTTCGGCGTTGCGATGTTCAACCCGCACACGCTGATCGCCGCCCGCCTCTTCGACCGCGACGCCGGGCGAGTGATCGACAAGCGCTTTTTCGCGCGCCGGCTGGAACGGGCCCTGCGGCTGCGCGACAAGCTCTATGAGCAGCCCTATTACCGGCTGGTCCATGCCGAGGCCGACTTCCTGCCCGGCCTCATTGTCGACCGGTTCGGCGAGGTGCTGGCGGTGCAGGCCAACGCCGCCGGCATCGACCGGCTGCTGCCCGTCGTCATTGCGGCGCTGCGCGATATCGTGAAGCCGACGGCGATCGTGCTGCGCAACGACAGCCCCGCGCGTGCCCTAGAAAGCCTGCCGTCGCGGACTGCGGTGGTGCTGGGCACGCTCGATGCGCCGGTGACCCTCGAAGAAAACGGCGCCCGCTTCCGCGCCGATTTGCTGCAGGGGCAGAAGACCGGCTGGTTCTTCGACCAGCGCGACAACCGCGCGTTTGTCGCCGGGCTCGCGGCCGGTGGCCGCGTGCTCGATCTCTACTGTTACGGCGGCGGGTTCGCTGTGACGGCGGCCTGCCGCGGCGCCGACTCGGTGCTGGCGATCGACAGCTCGGCACCGGCGCTGGCATCGGCATCGGCATCGGCCGCGGATAACGGCGTCGGCGGATCCTGCGAATTCCGCCGGGCGGAGGTGTTCGCCGAGGCGGCAGCGCTGACGGCGCAGGGCGAGCGCTTCGACGTCGTGATCGCCGACCCGCCGGCCTTCGCGCGCAGCCGGCGCGACGTGCCGGCCGCCTTGCGGGGCTATCGCAAGTTGGCGCGGCTGGCAGCGCAGCTGACCGCGCCCGGCGGGTTCCTGTTCCTCGCCTCGTGCTCCTACAATGTCGGCGCCGCCGAATTTGCCGAGGCGGTGCGACGCGGCCTTGCCGATGCCGGCCGCAACTCCCGCATCCTCAAAAGCAGCGGCGCCGGGCCCGATCACCCGGTGCATCCGGCGCTGCCGGAAAGCGCCTACCTGAAGGCGCTGACCCTGACGCTCCATTGACGCTCGGTCCGCCTCCCCCGCTTGCGGAAAGGGGATGACATGCTGGGTCAGCCCGAGGCGGGGGTGGTCATTGCGGCGGTTTCGGCCGGCGCCGGCAGGGTGAGGCGGAACACGGTGCCGCTGCCGGTGGTCTCGCCGAGCACGAGGTCGCCGCCTTGCGCCCGCATCAATTCGCGCCCGATCGCCAGGCCGAGGCCGTTGCCGCCCGGCCGGGCCGAGCCAAAAAACGGCCGGAACAGGTTTTCCAGGGCGCGTGGCGGCAGCCCGGGGCCGTTATCGGCGACATCGACGGTAACGCTGCCGTCGGCGACCGCCGCGCTAAAGCGCAGCTCGGTGGCGCCGGCTTCGACCGCGTTCTGCGCGAGGTTCAACAGGACGCGGTAAAGCTGGTCGCGGTCGGCCCGCACCAGCAGCGCCGGCGGCATCGCGACCGCGACCCTCTCCCCGCCGCGCCGCAACGCCGGTTCGATCTCCTCGATCAGCGGCCGCAGCGCAAACACGGTCGGCCGGAACGGCGGCGCTCCCTCGCGCGAGAAATCGAGCGTGCGCGTGCACAGCGCGACGGCGCGGTCGATCGCGTCAAACAAGCGCGGCGCCACCCGCCGCACGTCGGGGGCGGCGCTGTCCGCGAGGCCGTCGCTGACCAGCCTTGCGGTCGCCAGGATGGCGCGCAAATCGTGGTTGATCTTGGTGACGGCGGTGCCGAGCGCCGCCAACCGGGCCCGCTGTCCGAGCGCCTGCCGCACCGTCTCCTGCAGTGTTGCCAGCTCGCGTTCGGCGCCGCCGATCTCGTCTCGCCGGCGGCTCGGCACGATGCGGCGCGAAGCATCCTCGGGGTCCTCGCGGAAGGCCGTCATGCTCGCTGTGATCCGCCGCATCGGCCGCACCAGGAGCCACTGCAGGCTGAGATAGACGAGCGCCGCCGTCGTCAGCGAGATGACGATCGACAATTCCAGGATCCGTAGCCCGAAGGCCCACATCTCGTGGCGCAGCGGCGCCTCGTCGAGCAGCAGTTCGACGGTCGCCCCGGGCTCGCTCGGGGCCGGGCCGACGACCCGCATGACGCGGTTGTCGTTGCGCGCCAGCGTCTCGAGCGAGCGCTGGATCCAGATCGGGACGTTGCCCTTGGTCAGGTCGAAGGTGACGTCGGGCCGCGGCGCCACCGGGCTGTCGAGCATGAACACCATGCCGTTGCCGCGGTGCAGGATGACGGCATGCGCCCCGACATTTGCCAACAGGCGGTTGGTCAGCGCCCGGTCGACCTTGCCGGTCGGGCTGGCCGACAGCGCCAGCGTCGCGAGATGGCCGGCCGCCAGGTGGTTGTCGAACCACGTCATCCGGAAGCGCGCCACCGACGGCACGAAGATCAAGACCTCGCTCAGCATCACGAAAAACACCGTCAGCACAAGGAGGCGGGCCGACAGGCTGCGCACCCACATCGCCGGCGCCTCAGCCGATCATGCCGGCCCGCGCCGTGCGCGGCGGCGCCGCCGCTTGACGGCGACCGGCAGCAGCGCCATCGCCGCCAGGGCAAGGATTGGCAGCAGCACCCCCGGCTCGAACAGGATCGCCATGTCGGGGTGCCTTCCTTCCTCGATCAGCGTGCCGAAGCCGTTGCCGAGGCTGGCGTAGATGAGGGTGACCGGAATGATGCCGATGAAGGTGCCGAGCACGTAGGTCACGAGCGGCAGGCCGAGGATTCCGGCGGCCAGGTTGACAAGCCAGAACGGCACCACCGGGATCAGCCGCAGGACTATGAGATAGTTGAAGCCCTCGTCGCGCAGCCCGGCGATCAGCCGCTGCGTCAGCGGGCCGGCGCGCGCCGCCAGCCCGGCGAGCCCGGCGCGCGCCGCGAGAAACACAATGGTCGCCCCGATCGTCGCGCCGAGCACCGAATAGAGCGCTCCCAGCCAGGTGCCGAACAGGAAGCCGCCGGTCATCGTCAACAGCGCCCCGCCCGGCACCGACAGCGAGACGAATGCGGCATAGGCGAGGATAAAGCCCGCGATGCCTTCGACTCCGCTGTGCGCGACCATGTCGCACAGCCAATGGTGGTTGTCGGCGAGCGCCGCCAGCGTCAGCCAGCGGTGCCCGCCGAAGGCGATAAACGTCACCCCGCCGAGGACGAGAACGGCGAGCGGCAGCAGGCGGTAGAAGGCAATTGGCGGGGCGATCGGGGGCGGCGCGTCCTCAGGCATCGCGACACTGTGCGGAGGAATGCACGGCAATGCCAGCGCTTGGCGGCGAGGTGGTCGGTCACGTCGGCGTGACTTGTCCGCCTCGGACAGAGTTACGCCCGGAGCGACCGTTCGTGCGAATGCGGGCGGCCCCCCGAAAGACATGCGCGCATAGGTCGAGGCTCTGGCTATGATGAACGCGTGTTGCGTGGTGATTCGGTGAGCATGCTTGGCAAAAATGGCTACGACGGGAGGCTATGATGCACGGATTTGAACAGCATGAGCGGGCGCGGTGCGATTGCAAAGAACGAGGTGACCCGGCGGCAGCGTCGTTCTCGCGCCGTCATCTGCTGGGCGCCTCTATCGTTGGTGCGACGGCAAGCGTGCTCGCGGGGGCAGGGGTGGAACTCGCCGCGTCCTCCCCGGTGCAGGCGCAGTCCATGAAAAGCCCGGCGGAGGCACTGCAGGCGCTGGTAGAGGGCAACAAGCGCTTCGTCGAGCGCAAGCTGACCTTCTATCAAGAAGATTTGGGGATCCTGAAGCAGAACACCGCCGAGAAGCAGGAGCCTTTCGCCTCCGTGCTCTCCTGTGCCGATTCCCGAGTGCCCGTGGAACTGGTCTTCGACCAGAGTATCGGCCACGTGTTCGTCAACCGCGTCGCCGGCAACATTGCGACCACGGAGATCATCGCGAGCATCGAGTATGGCGCCGCGGTGCTTGGCACCAAGGTGATCATGGTGCTGGCCCATGGCAATTGCGGAGCCGTCAAAGCCACGATCGACGGCAAGGCAGTGCCCGGGCAGATAAGCTCTCTCTATCGCTACATTCGCCCCGCGGTTAACCAAGCGGGGCCGAATTTGAGGGCGGCGACCGAGGCGAATGCCAAGATCCAAGCGCAGTTGCTCAAGGAATCCTCGCCGGTGCTCGCGGGGCTGATCAAGGACGGCAAGCTCTCCGTCGTCGCAGCGTTCTATGACGTCGAAAACGGCAAGGTGACGCTGCTTAGCTGAGGCTCCGCAGCGACAGCCGGCTGAGGGCTTTATCCGCTCGGCTCGTCGTCGTGGTGGCGGAACGGCGAGTATTCGGCGAGATGCTCGATCTTCTGCTCGATCATCTCGCGCTCGCGGGCGAGGAAGGCGGCGACGGCGCGGCGGAAGCTGGGATCGGGAATCCAATGCGCGCTGTAGATCGGCACCGGCAGATAGCCGCGCTGCAATTTGTGCGGTCCCTGCGCCCCGGCCTCGACCCGCTTCAGGCCGCGGTCGATGGCAAACTCGATCGCCCGGTAATAGCAGCATTCGAAATGCAGGAAGCGGTATTCCCGCATCGTGCCCCAATTGCGGCCGTAGATTGTGTCGCGGCCGAGCAGGTTGAAGGCGCCGGCGATGTAGTCGCGGCCGCGGCGCGCCATGAACAGCACGATCTTGTCCGGCATCCGCTCGCCGATCAGCGAGAAGAAGCGGCGGGTGAGATACGCCGAGCCCCATTTGCGGTCGGAGGTGCCGAGATAGAGGCGGTAAAACGCGTCCCACACTTTTTCCGTCAGGTCCGCGCCGGTGACCATGTCGATCTCGATGCCACCCTCGAGCGCCTCGCGCCGCTCCTTCTTGACCGCCTTGCGCTTCCTTGAATTGAGCGCGGCGAGATAGTCATCGAAATCGCGATAGCCGTCGTTCGTCCAGTGGAATTGCTGGCCGACCCGCTGCAGGAAGCCGGCCTCGCCGAGGGCTGTGAAATCCTCCTCCTGCGGGAAGTTGACGTGCAATGAGGAGAGCTTGCGCTGCCGCGCGAGCTCGACCATGCCGGCGATCAGGTTGCCCCGCGTCTCGCCCGGCGCGCCGGGCGCGACCAAGAGGCGCGGCCCCGGCACCGGCGTGAACGGCACCGCGCACAGAAGTTTGGGGTAGTAGCGGCCGCCGGCGCGCTCGTAGGCGTCGGCCCAGCCCCAGTCGAACACGTATTCGCCGTAGGAATGGCTCTTTAGGTACATCGGCACCGCGCCGACCACCGCGCCATCGCCGTTCTCGAAGGTCAGGTGCTGCGGCGCCCAGCCCGCCCGCGGCGTTGCCGAGCCGCTTTCCTCGAGCGCGTTGAGAAAGACGTGCGACACGCTCGGGTTGACGTCTCCGGCGCAGCAATCCCAAGCGGCGGCGGGAACCTCCTTGATCGCGCTGTGGATGCGCAACGCGATCGTCCCCGGCATCGCTTCTGGCGCTCCGGCGGTATTCTCGGCGTCGCTCATCGCGGGGCTCAGCCGATCTCGGCGATCGCTTCGACCTCGACCGCGACGCCGCCCGGCAATGAGCTGACGCCGACGGCGGCGCGGGCATGTCGGCCGGCATCGCCGAACACCTCGACCATCAAATCGGAGGCGCCGTTGACGACCTGCGGCATGTCGGTGAACTCAGGCGTGCAGTTGACAAAGCCACCGAGCCGGAGAATGCGCCGCACCCGGTCGAGATCGCCGCCGCAGGCAACGCGCAGATGCGCCAGGATGTTGAGGGCGCACAGCCGCGCCGCCTCTTGGCCGTC
>JBLMXS010000432.1:0-16392 GCA_050257895.1 Thiohalocapsa sp. | reverse complement strand
ACGCCTCGCGCCCCTGCGCCGGGCGGGCCATTCCGCCCTCGCGCTGCGCGCGCTGCTCGGCCTCGTGCTTGTCGAACATCGCCTTCGCCGCCGCTTGGCGCTTGGCGCCGAACTCGGCGCGGTTGTCGCCGCACCACTGGAAGGAGGCGGCGCGCGGCCGGTTCGCCTGCGAAAAATGCGGCATCACGTAGCGCGCATAGAGTTCGTAGGAGCGCTTCGTCGCCTCCCAATCGGCCCAGTTATGCGCCTGCTGCAGGAACGCGCCGAACTCGCCCTGCTTCTCCTGCAGGCGTTCGATCAGCGCGATCGCGTCATCCGGCGTGCCGCACACGCCGTATTTGTTTTCGACGAACCATTCGAGCGGGTCCTCACCCTTCGGCACGATGAAGCGCGGCTGGTTGTTGTTGAGATAGCCAAGATAGCGCTCGAACCCCCAGCGGGCGTTCTCAAATGCCTTCGCCCTGGTCTCGGCGATGTGCATCGGCCCGACGAGGCGCAGCCGGTTCGCGTCCATGCCGCGCCCGTGCTCTGCCGCCACGTCGCAGGCGATCTGCCAGTTCGAGGCGAGCGCGTCGTAGCCGAACGGGTTCGTGGCGGCGACGCAGATCATGCTGAGATCGTACCTGCCCGCGAGGCGGCCGCCCGAGGGCGTCACGGCACTGACGACGGCGACCTCGGGATGCGGCTTTGTATAGGGCAGGAGGTGCAGCCGGCAGCCCTCCATCGTGTACCACTCGGTCTTCTCGGTGACGGTCTCGCCGCGGAATAGGCGCAAGATCGCGTCCAATGACTCGGCCATGCGGTCGCGCTGGGTCATCGGATCGATCCCCATCATGATCGCGTCCGACGCCAAGAGACCCGGCCCGGCGCCGAACATGATCCGTCCGCGCGTCATGTGATCGAGCTGGACGATGCGGTCGGCGACCATCATCGGATGGTGATAGGGCAGCGAGATGACGCCGGTGCCGAGCTTGATGTGCCTTGTCCGCTCGGCCGCGAAGGCGATGAAGATCTCCGGCGACGAGATGATCTCGTAGCCCGCCGAGTGATGCTCGCCGATCCACGCCTCGTGAAACCCCAGCCGGTCGAGCCACTGGATCAGCTCCAGATCGCGCTCCAGGCACTGCGTCGGGTTCTCCTCGTTGGGATGGAACGGCGGCAGAAAGATGCCGTGCCGCAGATCGATCTCGCTCATCGCCGCCTCGCTGCTACCGGAAGCCATGCAAGCCTACCGGAGTTCGCAGGTGCGGAAAACATTGGTGCCCGCAACCCTCGCGCGCCAATATGCGGCCAAATTGCCTGCCAGGAGCCCGTCCTTGTCATGAGCCTGTCCGCCGAGGAATACCGCGAGCACCTTGCCTCCACCGCCATCCGCGCCGGCTTCTCGTTTCCCGATGTCGTGCTGCCGGAAAGCCATGAGGTGCGTGTCGGGGGGATGCGGCTGCATTACCTCGACTGGGGCAACAAGCACCTGCCGCCGATGGTGTTCCTGCACGGCGGCGCGCTGACCGCGCACACCTGGGATCTGTGCTGCCTCGCCTTGCGCGACGAATACCACTGCATCGCGCTCGACCAGCGCGGCCACGGCGACAGCGACTGGGCCCCCGATGTCGACTATTCGATTGCCGCGCAGCTGCAGGACACCAAGGGCTTCGCCGACAAGCTCGGGCTCGACCGCTTCATCCTCGTCGGCATGTCGTTGGGCGCCATCAATGCGCTCGCCTTCGCGGTCGCCCATCCGGAGCGGCTCGACGCGCTCGTCATCATCGACGCCGGCCCGGAGATGCGCCGGCCCGGCTCGTCCCGCATCCGCGATTTCGTCAACTCGGTGCAGGAGACCGTGACCGTCGAGGCGATCATCGAGAAGGCGCTCGAGTTCAACCCGCGCCGCGACCCCAAGATCCTGCGCCGCAGCCTGATGCACAATTTGCGGCAACAGCCGGACGGCACCTGGAAATGGAAGTACGACACCCGCCGCTTCCAGTCGATGGGGCAGGACTCGCACCGCGCCGCCCGCGCTGCGCTGGCCGACGGGCTCGGGCGCATCGCCTGCCCGACGCTTGTGGTGCGCGGCGGCGAAAGCGACGTCTTCCACGAGGAGGACGGCATCCGCCTGGCCGAGCGGCTGCCCAACGGGAAATTCGTCACCGTGCCGCGCGCCGGCCACACCGTGCAGGGCGACAACCCGAAAGACCTCGTCGCCGAGCTGCGCCGTTTCCTTGCCAAGGAGAATTGACCGGCGATCTCGTAGGATGGGCTGAGCGGTAGCGAAGCCCATCGCCCGGACTTTTAGGGAGTTTGATGGGCTTCACTACGCTCAGCCCATCCCACGCTACCGCGCTACGCCGCCAGCCGCTGCTTCCGGATCAGGGCCAGAATCGCGGCAGCGGCGGCCGGGATGTTGGTGCCCGGGCCGAAGATCGCGCTGACGCCGGCCGCTTTGAGGAAATCGTAGTCCTGCGGCGGGATGACGCCACCGCACACGAGGAGGATGTCGCTCGCCCCTTCCGACTTCAGCGCCGCCGCCAGCGCCGGCACCAGGGTCTTGTGCGCCGCCGCCTGGCTGGAGACGCCGACCACGTGCACGTCGTTCTCGACCGCCTGGCGGGCGGCCTCCTCCGGCGTCTGGAACAAAGGCCCGATATCGACGTCGAAGCCGATATCGGCGAAGGCCGAGGCGATGATCCGCGCGCCGCGGTCGTGCCCGTCTTGCCCCAGCTTGACGACCAGGAGGCGCGGTCGGCGCCCCTCCTCGCGCGCGAAATTCTCGATCTCGCGCTGGATCCGGCGAAACCCCTCGTCGCCCTGGTATTGCCCGCCGTAAATGCCGATGACCGACGGCGTCGCGGCGCGGTGTCGCCCGAAGACTTCTTCGAGCGCGTCTGAAATTTCTCCCACGGTGGCGCGAGCCCGGCTGGCGTCGATCGACAGTGCCAGCAGGTTCCCCTCGCCGCTGCTTGCGGCCGCGGTCAGCGCGGCGAGCGCCGCCTTGACCCGCGTCGGATCGCGCTCGCGGCGTACCTTCTCCAGCCGCGCGATCTGCTGCGCCCGCACCGCTGCGTTGTCGACGTCGAGGATCTCGACCGGCGCGCTGTCCTCCGAGCGGTATTTGTTGACGCCGACGATCGCCTCCTCGCCTCGGTCGATCGCCGCCTGGCGCCGCGCCGCCGCCTCCTCGATGCGCAGTTTCGGCATGCCGCTCTCGACCGCCTTGGTCATGCCGCCCAAAGCCTCGACTTCGTCGATCAGCGCCTGCGCCGCCGCGGCGATCGAATGCGTCAGCGCCTCGACGTAATAGCTGCCGCCCAACGGATCGACGACATGGGGCACGCCGCTCTCCTCGGCCAGGATCAGCTGGGTGTTGCGTGCGACGCGCGCCGAGAACGGCGTCGGCAGCCCGAGCGCCTCGTCGAACGAGTTGGTGTGCAGCGATTGCGTGCCGCCCAGCACCGCCGCCAGCGCCTCGAGCGTCGTCCGGATGATGTTGTTGTGCGGGTCCTGCTCGGTCAGGCTGACCCCGGAGGTCTGGCAGTGCGTTCTGAGTGCGAGGCTCGCCGGCGACTGGGGCGAGAACTGCCCGATCAGCCGCGCCCACAACAGCCGCGCCGCCCGAAGCTTGGCGATCTCCATAAAGAAATTCATGCCGATGCCAAAGAAGAACGACAGGCGCGGCGCAAAGTCGTCGATCTTCAGCCCGCGCGACAATGCCGCCCGTACGTATTCGAGCCCATCCGCCAGCGTAAAAGCCAATTCTTGAACAGAAGTCGCGCCGGCCTCCTCCATGTGATAGCCGGAGATCGAGATCGAGTTGAATTTCGGCATATGGCGCGCCGTGTGCTCGATGATGTCGGCGACGATGCGCATCGAGGGTCCCGGCGGGTAGATATACGTGTTGCGGACCATGAACTCCTTGAGGATGTCGTTCTGGATCGTGCCGGAGAGCTGGTCCTGCGGCACGCCCTCTTCCTCGGCCGCGACGATGAAGCCGGCCAGCACCGGTAAAACGGCGCCGTTCATCGTCATCGACACGCTCATCTTGTCGAGCGGAATGCCGGCGAACAGGATCTTCATGTCCTCGACCGAGTCGATCGCCACCCCGGCCTTGCCGACATCGCCGACGACGCGCGGATGGTCGCTGTCGTAGCCGCGATGCGTCGCCAGATCGAACGCGATCGACAGCCCCATCTGCCCGGCCGCCAGATTGGCGCGGTAGAAGCGGTTCGATTCCTCGGCCGTCGAAAAGCCTGAATACTGACGGATCGTCCAGGGCCGGTTGGCGTACATCGTCGCGCGCGGCCCGCGCAGATAGGGCGGCGCGCCGGGCAACGCCCCGCGCCAGTCGAACCCTTCGGCCGCGATCGTTTCGAGGTCGGCGGCGGTATAGAGCGGCTTGACGGCGATCCCCTCCGGCGTCTGCCAGTCGAGGCTGTCGAGCGGCCTGCCGCGCAGTTCCTTCGCCGCCAGCGCCTGCCAGCGCTCGATGTCGGGCTTCGTCTCGGATGCCATGGGACCTCCGGCGCGGCCGGGCCGCGCGCTTATCGCCAATCGCGATTATATGGCGGCGGCGGCGGCGCGGTCCAACCGAGCGCCGGCCTCCCGCCGCCGCACCGTATGCCGGAGGACGATCGCGGCGGTGAGCAGCAGCACGGCGCCCGCCTGGTGGGCGGCGGCGAGCGGGATCGGCACGACCAGCAGCAAGGTCGAGACGCCGAGCGCGAATTGCACCAGCGCCGCCGCCAGGAGGGCGTGTAGCGCGCGGCGGGCCGGCGGCGGCAGCAGGGCGCGGCGTCCCGCCAGCCACAGCAGCAGCGCCGCCGAGACGGTCGTCTCGGCCAGCAGTCGATGGTCGAACTGCACAGCGGCGATGTTCTCGAACCAGTTGCGGACGAACGGCTGCAATTGCGCGTAGCCGGCCGGGAAATAGCTGCCGTCCATCAGCGGGAAGGTGTTGTAGGTGAGCCCGGCGTTGAGTCCGGCGACAAACCCGCCGGCGCAAATCGTCAGCGCCACCAGCGCGATCAGCCCTTCAGCCGCTCGCCGCCACCGCCTTGCTGCTCCCTCTCCCCCAGTGGGGGAGAGGGTTGGGGTGAGGGGGATTTGGCTGAACTCCTCACCCTCCCACTCGCTCCCGCGAGTGGGCCTCTCCCTCTGCCGCAATGCGGGAGAGTGGCCTTTGACGCTGCTACCGTCAAACAGGCCGAGCGCCGTCCACAGCGTCAGCCCGTAGATCAGCAGCGCCAGCGCGAGATGGGCGACGAGCCGATATTGGCTGACTTCGACCCGGTCGGCGAGGCCGCTTTTCACCATGTACCAGCCGAGCGCCCCCTGCGCGACGCCGAGCAGGAAGATCCCCGCCAGCGGCAGACGCAGGCGCCGCGGCAGCCGTCGCCGCACCAGGAAATAGAGGAACGGCAACAGGTAGACGAAGCCGATCAGCCGGCCCCACAGGCGGTGGACGTATTCCCACCAGAAGATCGTCCTGAACTCGGCGAGGCTCATGCCGGCGTTGAGCAGCTTGTATTGCGGGATCTGCCGATAGCGCTCGAACTCGGCGAGCCATTGCGCGTGCGACAGCGGCGGCACGATGCCGCTGACCGGCTGCCATTCGGTGATCGACTGGCCCGACAAGGTCAGCCGCGTGATGCCGCCGATCACCACCATCGCGAAGATCATCGCGCAGCACACGAGCAGCCAGACGGCGATCGACCGCACATCGGCACGATTGGGCGCCGCGGCCGAGCGCGGCGGCATTTCGAGGATCGCGGTCGGATGCGACACGCCGCTGCTGTTCCGGAGCTGAATTCGCCGGTCCTGCAGATGACGCGGACGCGGGCCGGACGCAAGCCGACAGCGCGGCGCTGCGCCAATTAGCCCCGCCGGTAGCCGCGCGAGGTGACAGCGTTCAGTGGAGCGTCAGCTGGTGCTTGAAGTAGCGGAACCGGTTGGTGGCTCCTCGGGTGCTTTGCTTGATGTTGACCGAATGCAGCGGCCCCTCGATGTTGCCGCGCCAGAATTCGAGGAATTTGTTCAGTTCGGGAAACTCGGGCGCGAGGTCGAATTTCTGCCAGATGAAGGTTTGCAGCAGAGCCGGATGGTCCGGCAGGCGATAAATGATCTCCGCCGTGGTCAGCCGGTACCCCTTTGTTTGCAGCTCGAACAGGGTCACTTGCGCCTCACCATGTACCGTTTCCACCCGGAAACGAGCATCGCGCCGCGAAGGCTCCAGAGCAACAGGAAAAACGCCAGTATAACAGGTGGTTAGCAGCATCGAGGTGACTCTGCTGCCAGGCTCGCTGGGCGGTCGGTTGCAGGTGGCGGGTGGGCCGACGGCTTGAACCACACCACCAATGGTTTAAATATTGCAGCAGCGAAACTGTTGACTCGGTGCGTCGTTTTGCTGACGGCGCACCACACCATCCGCAAGGTTGCCCCACGATGAGCAGGATTTGGCCAGCGCTCGTTGTTTTGAGCGCCGCCGCGCTGATGCCCGCGCCGCCGCCGGCCACCGCCGCTGCGCCGATCCCCGAGGTGGCGGGCCAGGCGGTGCCCAGCCTGGCGCCGATGCTCGCGCGCATCACCCCGGGGGTCGTCAACATCGCGGTGCGCGGCAAGGTGCGCGAGCAGAACCCGCTGTTGCAGGACCCGTTCTTCCGACGCTTTTTTGACCTGCCGCAAAACCAGCGCTCGGAGGAGCACGAGACGCAGGCGACCGGCTCCGGTGTCATTGTCGATGCCGAGCACGGCACCGTCCTCACCAACGGCCACGTCGTCGAGAATGCGACGCGGATCGAGGTTACCACCAAAGACAACCGCCGCTTTCCAGCTCGCCTGATCGGCCGCGACGCCGACACCGACGTGGCCGTGCTGAAGATTCCGCCGCAAAACCTGACGGCGGTGCCGATGGGCGATTCCGACCGCCTGCAGGTCGGCGATTTCGTGCTGGCGATCGGCAACCCGTTCGGGCTCGGCCAGACGGTGACCTCCGGCATCGTCAGTGCGCTCGGGCGCAGCGGTCTCGGCATCGAGGGCTACGAGGACTTCATCCAGACCGACGCGTCGATCAACCCGGGCAATTCCGGCGGCCCGCTCGTCAACCTGCAGGGCCAGGCCGTCGGCATCAACACCGCGATCCTGGCGCCGGGCGGCGGCAATATCGGCATCGGCTTTGCGGTGCCGATCAACATGGCGCGCCGCGTCATGGAACAGCTGATCCGCTACGGTGAAGTGAAGCGCGGCCGCATAGGCGTCGCGATCCAGGATTTGACGCCGGATCTCGCGCAAGGAATGCAGAGCTCGCACACCACTGGCGCCGTCATCGCCCGCGTCGAACCGGGCTCGCCGGCAGAGCGGGCCGGTCTGCACCGCGGCGATCTGGTCGTCGCCATCAATGGCCTTCCGGTGCGCAGCGGCACGCAGCTGCGCAACGTCATCGGGCTGACGCCGATCGGCGAGCAGGTCGAGTTGACGGTCGACCGGCGCGGCTCCGAGCAGAAGCTGGCGGTGCGGGTCGATCCGGCCCGTACCGCAGCGCGCCAGACGCAACGCCACTAGCGCGCAGCCCGCCAAATGGCAAACCAAAACCTCTACGACGTTCTCGGCGTCAAGCGCGACGCCAGCGCCGACGACATTCGCAAGGCCTACCGCAAGCTGGCGAAGCAGTTTCACCCCGATCTCAATCCCGGCAAGCCCGAGGCCGAGGCGCGCTTCAAGGCGGTGACGGCGGCGCACGACATCCTCTCCGACGCCGAGAAGCGGGGCCGCTACGATCGCGGCGAAATCGATGAAAGCGGCGCCGAGCGGCCGCGCTATTCCTACCGGCCGCATGCCGAGGGCGCGCACGGCTGGAAATACTCGCCCGAAGGCGAGATCAATCCCGAAGACCTGGAGGATTTGTTTGCGATGTTCGGCCGCGGTGCCCCGGGCGGCGGCGGCGCTGGTCGTAGGCAACGGGCCGGTGGTGCTCAGGGGTTCCAGATGCCGGGAGCCGACCGCCATTACACGCTGACCATCGACTTCCCGCTGGCCGCTACCGGCGGCAAGCAGCGCCTCGCGCTGTCGCCCAACGAATGGCTCGACGTGACGATCCCGCCCGGTATCGAGCAGGGTCAGATCCTGCGGCTGAAAGGCAAGGGCGGGCCAGGCTTCGGCGGCGGGCCGCCCGGTGATGCGCTAATCGAGGTGCTGGTCGAGCCGCACCCGTTGTTCCGCCGCGACGGCGACGACATTCATGTCGAGCTGCCGGTCAGCCTCGCCGAGGCGGTGCTCGGCGGCCGCATCGAGGTGCCGACCGTGACCGGTCCGGTGGCGATGAGCGTGCCGAAGGGGTCGGACACCGGCACCAGGCTGCGCCTGCGCGGCAAGGGCATCCATCGCCGGCGCGGTGGGCACGACACGAGCGGCGATCAGTACGTCACGCTCAAGGTGGTGATCGGCGCCAGCGGCGACGAGGAGCTGGCGAATTTCCTCAACGGATGGGCGGAGAAGCACCCGACTGAGCCGCGGCGCGGCATCAACCTCGGGGCAAGAAGCGGGTCCACGGTGTGATGATCGGTCTCGACGAACTGGTCCGGCAGCTGGCCGGGCTCGACCGCGCCGAATTGCGGCGCTGGATCGAAAACCGCTGGGTCCTCCCGGAGCACGCGCCAAACGCTGCCAGTGGCGATGATGGCGGCGAGCGATGGGTCTTTCAAGAGGTTGACATCGCTCGCATCGAGCTGATCCGCGACATAAGGCAGGAATTCGCCGTCGACGACGAGGCCACCGCGCTGGTGCTCGGCCTGCTCGACCAGATCTACAGCCTGCGACGGCAGATGCGGCGACTGTGCGACGCGCTCGAGGCGCAGCCCCCGGAAATCCGCGAAGCGATCGGCAAGGCGCTGCCGCGGCGCGGCGGCCGGCCGTAGCGCCACCGTTGACGTCGCGCTTCTACTTGCACGGAGCGACGTGCTAGACTTGGGCACCTGAACAGGTGAGCCCAAATGGCAGATGATAACAAATATCCAGGCGCCTACCCTCAGCTTGTCACCAAGATCATCGCCAGCTACGTCTCGCACCATAACCTTGCCCCGGAGCAAATACCGGAGCTGATCAATTCGGTGCACCGCACAATCGACAATCTCGGCAAACCGGCCGAACCGCAGGGCGCATTGACGCCGGCGGTGCCGATCCGCCGGTCGATCCAGCGCGACGCGGTCATCTGCCTGGAGTGCGGCTGGAAGGGGAAGATGCTGCGCCGCCACCTCACCACCCGCCACGGCCTCACCGCCGAGCAATACCTGAAGCGCTGGAACCTCCCGAGCGACCATTCGCTGACGGCGCCGGCCTATTCGGCGCAGCGCTCGACACTGGCGAAGGAATTGGGGCTGGGCCGCGGCGCGCGCCTCGGCGAGACCGGCGACGAAGCGCCGGCGCCGCGCCGGGGCCGGCCGCGCGCGACGGCTCGCGCACCGCGCGAGGCGGAATGACGCTGCGCGCTGCAGCACCTTCAGACCACGGACGTCTTGCCCGCATGCGGCGGTGACGGCCGCGGCCCCAGTCTAGCGCCGCCGCGTCGTCGCCTCGGTGACCACGAGATCCATCGGCACGTCGAACGGCTGCGGGTGGATCGTTGCGATCGCCTGAACCTCGAAGCCGACACCGATCGCCCATGGCCGCGGCATCAACGCCGCCAGCGTGCGGTCGAAATAGCCGCCGCCATAGCCGAGCCGGTAGCATTGCGGATCAAAGCCGACAACCGGCGCCAGCACGATCGCCGGCACGACAATCTCGCGCTTTTCCGGCACCGGGATGTTCCAGACCCCGTCAACCAGCGTCTCGCCCGGCCGCCAGGCCCGGTATTCGAGTGGCCCCTTCTTGTCGACGACGACCGGCAAGGCGACGGTCCGGCCCTCGGCGACGGCCCAGTCGATCAGCCCGCGCGGGTCGAACTCGGCGCGAAACGGCCAGTAGACGCCGAGCGGGCCCGTGCGCCGAGCGATCTCATCGCGCAACGCCGCCTCGATCCGCTCGCCGCCGCGGCGCCGTTCCTCGGCCGGCAATGCCTGGCGCAGCGTCAAGAGCCGTTCGCGCTCGCCGCGCCGCCAGCGTTTCACCTCGTCAGGGTCCAAGACCGCCTCACTCCGGGATCAGGTCGAGCACATCCTCGCCCTTGTGCAGCCGCTCGGCCAATTGCGTGTGAAACGCCCGCAGCCACTCGACCATCTCTTCCGGCGTCTTGATCGGTCGAGCGTGATCATACTCCTCGGCAATGTCGCCCATAATCAGCCGCATGTTGTGGACTTCGACTCCACCGAACGGATAATCGAACAACAGGTCGAAATAGAATCTCCATGACCCGGTACGGTTCTGAGGTTTGAATCGCATCGATTGGATTTTCCGCAGCCAACTCTTCAGTTCGCGACGGAAATGTGCACGGGTTTCCTCTGGAAAGTCGAAGGCGATCAGCTTAACGAGATGCGAGTTGACCGGGCTGTAGAGGCCAAGAATGACATGCTCGACCAGCTTGCGGGGGAACGACATCACCTGCGACTCGTCGAGCTTCATGCGCTGGCCCTCCCTCCGCCGTCAGAACAGCCCGGTGATCCGGCCGTCTTCGCTCAAATCGATGCTGTTGGCGGACGGCACCCGCGGCAGGCCGGGCATTGTCATGATCTCGCCGCAGATCGCGACGACGAACTCGGCGCCGGCCGACAGCCGCACCTCGCGCACGCCCAGCACATGCCCCTCGGGCGCCCCCTTCAAGTTGGCGTCGGTCGAGAAGCTGTACTGTGTCTTGGCGATGCAAATCGGGAAATGCCCGAAACCACCCTTCTGCAATTCCGCGAGGCGGGTCTCCACCGCACCGTCGCAGGCGATGTCGCGAGCGCGATAGATCTTCTGCGCAATCGTCTTGATCTTGTCGCGCAACGGCATTTCGTCGGGATAGAGGACCTTGAAGTCGGCGCCGCCCTTGTCGATGACCTTGACGACCGCTTCGGCGAGCGGCGCCGCGCCTTCGCCGCCATAGGCCCAATGGTCGGCGATCACCGCCTCGACGCCGTGCTTGGCGCACAATTCCTTGAGCTTGGCATGCTCCGCCTCGGTATCGGAGCTGAACCGGTTGACCGAAACGACCGCGGGCACGCCGAAGCTGCGCAAATTCTCGAGATGGCGCTGCAGGTTGGCGAAGCCGGCCTCGAGCGCCGCGACGTTTTCCGCGCGCAGCTGGTCGCGCGGCACGCCGCCATGCATCTTGAGCGCCCGCACGGTGGCGACGACGACCGCCGCGTCCGGCGTCAGCCCGGCCTTCCTGCACTTGATGTCGAAGAACTTCTCGGCCCCGAGATCAGCCCCGAAGCCGGCCTCGGTCACGACGTAATCGGCGAGCTTCAGCGCCGTCGTCGTCGCGATCACCGAGTTGCAGCCATGCGCGATATTGGCGAACGGCCCGCCATGGATGAAGGCGGGGCTGTTTTCCAGCGTCTGCACCAGATTGGGCGCGATCGCGTCCTTCAGCAACACCGCCATCGCGCCGGCCGCCTTGAGGTCGCTGGCGCGCACCGGCTCGCGGGCCCGCGTCTGCGCCGCGATGATGTTGCCGAGCCGCCGCTTCAGATCATGCAGGTCAGTGGCAAGGCAGAAGATCGCCATCACCTCGGAAGCGACCGTGATGTCGAACCCGTCCTCGCGCGGGAAGCCGTTGGCGACGCCGCCCAACGAGTTGACGATCGAGCGCAATGCCCGGTCGTTCATGTCGAGGCCGCGCCGCCAGGTGATGCGGCGCTGGTCGATGCCGAGCTCGTTGCCCCAATAGACGTGGTTGTCGACCATCGCCGCCAGCAGGTTGTTGGCGGCGCCGATCGCGTGGAAATCGCCGGTGAAGTGCAGGTTGATGTCCTCCATCGGCACGACCTGCGCATAACCGCCGCCGGCGGCGCCGCCTTTCATCCCGAAGCTGGGGCCGAGGCTCGGCTCGCGCAAGCACAGGATCGCCTTCTTGCCGATGTGGTTTAGCGCGTCGCCGAGGCCGACGGTCGTCGTCGTCTTGCCTTCGCCGGCCGGGGTCGGGGTGATCGCGGTGACGAGGATCAGCTTGCCGTTCGGGCGGTCCTGCAGGCTGCGGACATAGTCGAGCGAGACCTTCGCCTTGTAGCGGCCGTAGGGAGAGAGCGCCTCGTCCGGGATGCCGAGCTTGTCGGCGATCTGGCCGATCGGGCGCATCGTCGCGGCCTGGGCGATCTCGATGTCGGATTGTGGGTTCTTGTGCTGATCCGCTCCGCGCGCCACGGCAAGTCTCCTCGGCTGATGATCCCTGAGGGTCTTAGCCGCCAACACCGCGGCCTGCAACCGCTAGCGAGCCGCAGAGCTCGCCGGTAGACGTTTGCGCTCGCGACGCGTTCTTTAATTGTGCGGCGGCCTCTCGATAACACGCGTCCTGCTGAGGATGAGACGCGACTGCCACCTCGCGGCGGCGACGTCGAACCGCGGACGCCGCGGCAGCGCGCGCTGCGCGGGTTGTGGGTGTGCCTCGCCGTGCTGGTCCTCGTCCCGGTGCTGCTCGTGACGCTCTATCGCGACGCGGCGCCGCCCGCGACCCCGCTGATGCTGCTGCGGCTGGCCGAGGGGTACGGCATCGACAAGAGCTGGCGGCCGCTCGACGAGATCTCGCCGTTTCTGATCCGCACCGTCATCACCGCCGAGGACCCGGAATTCTGCCACCATCGCGGTTTCGAGCCGAGCTCGATGCCCAGCTCGATGACGGCCGCCTGGCAGCGCTATCAGAGCCTGCGCGAACGCGTCGCGCGGCCCGGCACGATCTCGATGCAGACCGCCGACAACGTATTCCTGCTGTCCGGACCCGGCTGGCTGCGCCGCAGGCTGAGCGAGGGCTTCACCTTCCTGATCGAACTCGCCTGGAGTAAGCGCCGCATCCTCGAAATCTATCTCAACGTCGTCGAATGGGGTCGCGGCATCTACGGCGCCGAGGCGGCGGCGCAGCATTACTTCCACGTCTCGGCCGACCGGCTGAGCCCCCACCAGGCCGTCCGCCTCGCCGGTATCCTGGCCGATCCGCTTGCCGAAGAGGGCGACGGCGAGGCGCTGGCGGCGCGCGAAAGGCTCATTTCAGACCACATCGTCGGCGTGCCGGTGTGGGACCCGCTGCCATGCGGCGAAACGCTGCGGTAACCGGATCCTGTGTCCGCCTTGCTCCGGTCGCGATGCGCGCGGCCACCTCGATCAGTGCGTGTTGACCGCCGCGAGCACGACGCAGGCTAACCGCTTGCGGTTCAGCCCAGCGCACGCATGACGCGCCGCACTCTCGCTGAGTCCGGCCAGAGTCACGGTATAGAGCCGGCGTTTGCCGCGCCCGATGCGGACCAGGCGGGCCTTCGGCGCCAGCCGAGCAGCGGTCCGCGCTAGCCGCTGGGCGGCGGCCCGCGTGCGAAATGCCCCGACCCGAATGCGGCGCGTCGCCGGCGGCAAAGAAGATGGAATCGGCGCTGCCTGCGCCCGTGCCACCGGCGAGGTGAGCGCAGCCAGCCGCGCAAGCCCAGCCGCCTTGCCCGACGCCGAGGATGCCACCACCGTGTCCGGCGCCGCGAGCGGCGATTGCCCGAGTTCGGCAAAGCCGCGATCGAGCAGCGCGACCATCTCCTTGTCGCGAACCTGCCAGCTGGGGCTGCCGAGCACCACGCCGATCAGCCGGTCGCCGTTGCGTTCGGCGGAGGCGGCAAGGTTGAACCCCGCGGCGCGGGTGAAGCCGGTCTTGATGCCGTCGCTGCCGTCATACGCGCCGAGCAGATGGTTGTGCCCGGTGATCGTCTCGCCGCGGAAGCTGAACTCGCGCACCGAGAAATACGCGAACTCGCGCGGGAAATCCCGATGCAGCGCGAGCGCCAACCGGGCGAGGTCGCGCGCCGTCGTACGCTGCTCGGGATCGGGCAGCCCAGAGGCGTTGCGAAAGAGGGTCCGTGTCATCCCGAGCCGCCGCGCCGTCGCCGTCATCTTTTCGGCAAATGCCGTCTCGCTGCCGGCGAGGGCTTCGCCGAGCACCACCGCGGCGTCGTTGGCGGACCGCGTCACCAGCCCCAGGATCAGGTTCCGCACCCGCACGGTGTCCCCCGCCTTCAGCCACAGCTTCGTCGGCTCCTGCGCGGCGGCGTGCGGTGACACCGGCAGACGCTGCTCGAGGTCGAGGCGGCCGTCATTGAGCGCGCCAAACGTCAAATACAGCGTCATCATCTTGGTCAGCGACGCCGGAAAGAGCCGCCGGTCGGGGTTGGCCTCGCGCAACACGCCACCGGTGTCGGCATCGACAAGAATTTCGGCGCGCATCGAAGGCACCGGCCGCGGCGTCGGCTTTTTAGCGGCGTGCTTCTTCGTGCGCCGCATGACCACATGATGATGATGATGATGATGATGATGATGATGACGCGACATCGCGTGCCGTATCGCCTTGTGATGCGGATGATGTCGCTTTGCCGGCTTGGCGAGGGCCGCATCGGTCGGCAGCAAGCCCGCGGTCATCAACAGGGCGATGATGAAAAGCTGCAATCCCGCGCGGACCAGATTTCGCGCGCCCATTCTCCGCAAGCAATTATCGGCAGACATTAGACTTAACCACTCCAAAATGCACCGGCAGTGGAAACATTTACGACGTTACGGGCAGAATCTATTGCCCGCACTTATGGCTGGCATGGCGCGATGAGCCGCCAGCTCGCGCTCAAACCTGTGCCAATGACCCCCCCGACCGCGCGAATGCTGAGCGATGCGTGGCCCGCTGTCTAGGGGGTCGGCCGAAATTCCGCATCGAGAGGCGGATCCGCGGCGACGATGTGCGGCTTGACCTCGGCCGGTGACGCTTGACATGCTCGGGGCCCATTTCCGCGACCGGAGAATCGGCATGGCGCGGCCCATCGTCTATGGCCCGGCAGGCAGCACCTATGTGTGGAGCACGCGCCTCGCACTCGCCGAGAAGGGCGTCGCGCACGACCTCGTCGATGTGCCGTTCGGCGAGCACCGGCAAGAGCCGCATCTGTCGCGCCACCCGTTTGGCAAGGTGCCGGCGTTCGAGCATGACGGGTTTCATCTCTACGAGACGCAGGCGATCCTGCGCTACGTCGACGAGCGCTTCATGGCGTCGCCCCTGCAGCCGACCGACGTGCACGAATTCTCCCGCATGAACCAGATCATCGGCATCGTCGACGCCTACGCCCATCCCTCGATTGCGATGGGCATCCTCGTCAACCGCTTGCTGGCGCCGCGCCTCGGCCTGCCGGTCGACGAGGCGGCGGTGGCGGCGGCGCTGCCGCCCGGCAAGCTCTGCCTTGCCGAATTCGCGCGGCTGATGGGCGAGCAGCCATTTATGGCCGGCGACCGCATCAGCCTCGCCGACCTCATGGTCGCGCCGCTTCTGTACTATTTCGCCCGGCTGCCGGAGGCCGAAGCGCCGCTCGCCGAACACCCGAGCCTGGAATCGTGGCTGCGCCGGATGGAATCACGGCAGAGCTTCCAGGTGACGAAACCGGCCGGCGCCTAAGACACAACATCGGGGCATAGGATGATCTTGCCGTCGAGACCGCCCGCCTCGAGGCGGCGGTGCGCCTCGGCAACCTCGTCGAACGAGATCCGCGCGGCGATGCGTGGCTGGATTGCGCCTGCCGCCAGAAGGTCGAAGAGCCGCTCCAGGTCGTCGCGGAACCAGGCCGGATGTCGCGGGCGCATCGCATTGATCGAGTAGACGCGCAGGCGCTTGCGGCCCGGCAGCCAGCTCAGCAGGCGTCGCCAAAAATACGTGCGCGCCATCCACATCACGATTGTCAGTAGCCGACGCTGCGCCTGCACGCCCGCCGTGTAGCCGTAGGCGCAAAGCAGGCCGCCGCGCTTCAGCGCCGCAAATGAGCGGCGATAGCCATCCTCGCCGATGCCGTCGAATACGACATCGAAGCCGCCGGGCAGGACAAGCGTGAAGTCTTCGCGCTGATAGTCGATGGGCGTGCCGCCGAGTTCGCGGATCACGGGTGCGTGCGCGCCGCGGGCGGTGCCCCACAGCTCGAGCCCGGCCAACCGACCGAGCACGATCAGCGCCTGACCGACGGCACCGGCAGCGCCCTGCACGAGCACCCGCTGGCCTCGCTCGACCCGCGCCGCACGGTGAAGGAGCTGATAGGCGGTTGTCCAGCTCAAGATCGTCGCGGCCGGGACGCCGGCACGCCAGCCCGCCGCGCCGGACATCGCCGAGCTGCTCGGCAGCGTCCCCCACGCGATCGATCCCGCGACGCTGCCCGCGATCACGGTCGACGTCCCATCCTGGGACGGGACGATCGCCGCCCCCATCGCCCAGGGGATCCTGGTGACGCTGGGCGAGGATCTCGAGCTCGAGAACCAGGCCCTGCTGCACCGGGATCCGGCGAT
>JBLMXS010000431.1:0-15777 GCA_050257895.1 Thiohalocapsa sp. | reverse complement strand
CACGGCTGGATTGTCGGCGTGCCGTTGCGCGAGCCCGACCGCGCCTTCGCCTGGCGGACGCGCGGCCGCGGCGGCGGGATCTGGGCGCCGGGCGGGATGGCGAATGACGGCCAGAGCCTCTATCCCGTCACCGGCAACACGATCGACGCCAGGGAATGGCGCGACGGCAATGCCATCTTCCGCCTGCCGCCGGACCTGCGCCATTCGGACAGCCAGGCCGATTTCTTTGCGCCGGCCGACTGGCGCGCGCTCGACGAGCGCGACGCCGATCTCGGCGGCAGCAGCCCGCTGCTGCTCGACCTGCCGGTGCCGGGCGGCGGCACGCAACCGGTCGTGCTGGTGCTCGGCAAGGACGAGCGCGCCTACGTGCTCGACCGGCGGCGTCTCGGCGGCATCGGCGGTGCGCTCGCGGCCGAGCGGGTGGCAGTGGGGCCGATCCGCACCTCGCCCGCCGCCTATCCGCTCGGCGACGGCGTCGCGGTCGCGTTCCAGGGCCGCGGCGCGCATTGTCCGGCGGGCCAGCGCGGCGACCTCACCGTGCTGCGGATCGCGGCCGGCTCGCCGCCGACCATCGCGACGGCGTGGTGCGGCGCGGTGTTCGGGGCCGGCTCGGCGATCGTCACCACCACCGACGGTCACGCCGATCCGATTGTCTGGATGCTCGGCGCCGAGGGCGACAACCGGCTGCACGCGTTTCGCGGCGATACCGGCGCGCCGCTGTTCGCCAGCCCGCCGCTCGCCGGGCTGCGCCATTTCGAGACGCTGATCGCTGCCGACAGCCGGCTCTTCGTCGGCGCCGACGGCCGCCTGTACGGTTTCGCACTCGCGCCGTGAATGGCGCGCCGGCCGCGGGTTGCGGCGGAGCGCGGTCAACCATACCTATGACGCCGCCTGACCGGAGATGCGTGCGGAGGACCCCATCGATGCAACGGATGCAAGGCCCAGCGCTGTTCGCGTTCGCCCTCTCAGCCTTGCTGGTAAGCGCCGTCCCAGCCTTCGCCGGCTACGGTGCCTTGGCCCACGACGAGGCGACGAACAAATTCGGGCTCAGCTGGAACGAACAGAGCGCGCGTCGTGCGGAAGAGATTGCGATGAAGGATTGCGGCAACTCATCGTGCAAAATCATATTCCGTACCGGACCGCATCAATGCGGCGCCATTGCCACGCCGGACAAGGGCAATGCCTGGGGCGCCTCGGACCGCGGCAACCGCAAGGACAGCGTCGAATTGGCGGCGATGAAGGGCTGCCAAGGGCGCACGTCCGAGCAGTGCAAGGTGCGGGCGAGCGGATGCAACCGTTAAGAAGCAACCGTTAAGAGTGGCGAGCGTTTACGCGGACGCGGCGGCAAGATGGGGATGACGACGAGATGAATTGGGGACGTCGGAGCGGCATCGTTGTCGCCGCGGGTTTTGCAGCGCTGTCGCTTGCCGCGGTCGCGAGGCCGGCCGAGGCCGGTTTCGGCGCGGTCGCCTACGACCAGAACACCGGCAAATACGGCGCGGCGTGGAACGAGCCGACGCAAGCGACCGCCTATGAGCAGGCGCTGCGGCAATGCGCCAGCCCGGGCTGCATCGTGCATCCGGTGGAGCCGAAAGGCTGCGGCGCGCTGGCGCTCAGCGACAAGGACCAGGAAGGCCATATCCACTGGGGCGGCGCCGACCGCGTAAAGCTCGAGCAGGCCCAGCGCGACGCCGTCGCCCACTGCAAGACGCACACCGCCGGCACCTGTACCATCCGCGTTTCCGGCTGCAACAAGTAGCTGCCGCAATTCTGGCCGAGGCGAGGGCCCCTCACCCTGTCCCTCTCCCCGCCCTGCGGAGAGAGGGGACGAACTTGCACCGCCCGTCGGACATGCTCCCTCTCCCCGCCGGCGGGGAGAGGGTCGGGGTGAGGGGGAGTTTGCGTTAGGTCCCGATCGCCAGTGGGCTGCCAAGTTTTTTCAATAGCGCGATCACCGAAAGCGGAGTCAGGCGGCCGGTCTTCGGGTTTTCGAGGCTCGGGACGTTTTCGATCTGCATCGAGAGCCGCACCGAGTCGGCTTCGACGTCGATCCGGTGGATGTTGCGGCTGACATCGGGGTCGGCCCAGATCTCGATCGTGGTGCGGTCGGGGCCGATCCCGGCCAAGGCCAGCGCCGCGGCGACATTGACATTGGCCGGGAAGCCTTTTGCCGCCTCGCGCGCAGTGCCGGTGAAGACGCGGCGCGGTGCGGCCAGTCCGACGACGGAGATGCCGTGCGCCACGAGGTAGGGCGCGCCGTCGAGCCCGGCCGGCGGCTTGCGCGTCGTCATGTGGACGCGCTCGATCATCCCCTGCGCCGCGCCCTGCACCGCGTCGAGGCCGAGCAAGGCGCCGGTCGGCACCAGGATGCGGCCGCCGGCGTCGCGCGCCAGGTCGACGAGGTCGAAATTGTCCAGCAGCGCGCCACACGACAGCACGACCAGCGTGCGGCCGGCGGCCAGCGCCGGCTCGGCGATCGTGCGCAACACCGCCGCCGGGGCGCATTCGACGACGATGTCGGCGACCTCCGCCAAGCCAGCGAGCGGCAACACCGGCACCGGCCGCGCAAACGCCGCCATCGCCGCCTCGGCGCGCGCGATGTCGCGCGCCGACACCGCGGTCAGCGCCATCCCCTCGATGCCGCCCGCCGCCGCCGGGTCGAGCGCCGCCGCGACGACCTTGCCGATCGCGCCGAACCCGGCGATTGCGACGCGCTGCGTCATGTTCCCTCCGCCCAAGCGCTCTATTGCGGCACACCTTCGACGAAATAGGCACGCGTCGTCGCCGAGCGGTGTCGGATCGGTACGATGGCGGCGTATGCCGGCGAGTCATGCCATTTCTTTGCATCGTCGAGACTGTCGAAGGCGAGCACCGCGACACGCCCTTTGGGCGAATCTCCTTCGATCGCTTCGGGAGTCGCGGCGCGCACGATATAACGACCGTGGTACGGCTGGAGGGTCTCCGGAACCTTCGAGGCATACTGCTGGAACGTGCCAGCGTCGGTGACCTGGACCTCCGCGATCACATAGGCCGGTTTTTTCTGGCCCTGCGCGTGCAGGCCCTGAATGGCGCCCGCGCCGGGCGCAAATCCGGCGAGAAGCGTCGCGATGGTTTTCGCTGCCTGGTGCATGTGCGTCTCTCTCCTGTGAACCCGCCGCTGCTCAGTGCGGCGCCCCTTCGACAAAGAACAGGCGCGTGTTCGCGGAGCGCTGGCGTAGCGGGATGGCGTCCTTGTAGGGCGGCGTGCTGTACCAGCGCTCGGCAGCCTCGATGCTGGGAAATTCGATCACCACGATGTTGCCGACCGGCTGCGTGCCCTCCTTGGCGCGGGCCTTGCCGTTGGCGAGAAGCCGGGCGTTATGCGCGGCAAGGGTCGGCACGGCGGCGTCGACATAGGCGCTGAACCCCGCCGGATCGGTGATCTCGACCTCGGCGATCAGATAAGCCGGCATGCAACCCCCCTGTCATGGCGGTGAGCCGCCAGCAGAAACTGCTGCGTTTTCGCCGTCAATACGATTTCGGCAGGCCCAGCACGCGTTCGGCGATGTGCGACAGGATCAGCTGCGGGCTAATCGGCGCGATGCGGGCGATCTGAATCTCGCGGAAGAAGCGCTCGACGTGAAACTCGCGCGCATAGCCCATGCCGCCATGCGTCAAGACCGCGCTCTCGCAGGCGCGATGGCCGGCCTCGGCGGCGAAATACTTGGCGGCGTTGGCGTAGGCGCCGACCGTGCCGGCCGCCTCGCCCGAATCGTAAGCGGCGGCGGCGCGCCACACCATCAGCTCGGCGGCTTCCAATTCGATCCAGCGCTCGGCCAGCGGATGCTGGATCCCCTGGTTCTGGCCGATCGGCCGGCCGAACACGACCCGCTCGCTCGCGTAGCGGGCGGCGCGGGCAAGCGCGGCGCGGCCAAGTCCGACCGCCTCGGCGGCGATCAAGATGCGCTCCGGGTTCATGCCGTGCAGGATGTAGTGGAAGCCGCGCCCCTCCTCGCCGACGCGGTCTGTTGCCGGCACGCGCAGGCCGTCGATGAACAGCATGTTCGAATCGACGGCGGCGCGGCCCATCTTGTGGATCTCGCGCACCTCGATCTTGCCGCGGTCGAGGTCGGTGTAGAACAGCGTCATGCCGGCGGACGGCCGCGCCGCGTCCTCGATTGGCGTCGTGCGCGTCAGCAGCAATACCTTGTCGGCGACCTGCGCCGTCGAGGTCCAGATCTTGCGGCCGGTGATGACGTAGTCGTCGCCGTCGCGCACCGCCCGCGTCTTCAGCCGCGTCGTGTCGAGCCCGACATCGGGCTCGGTGACGGCGAAGGCGGCCTTGTGTTGGCCGGCGATCAGCGGCGGCAGGAAGCGGCGCTTTTGCTCGTCGCTGCCGAACACCACCACCGGGTGCAGCCCGAAGATGTTCATATGTACCGCCGAGGCGCCCGAGAAGCCGGCACCCGACTGCGCCACCGCCTGCATGACGACCGCCGCCTCGGTGATGCCGAGGCCGCTGCCGCCGTATTCCTCGGGCATCGCGACGCCGAGCCAGCCAGCCTCCGCCATCGCCCGGTGGAATTCGTGCGGGAACTCGCGGCTTTCGTCCTTCTGGAGCCAGTAATCGTCGCCGAAACGCTGGCACAGCCGCGCCACCGCCTCGCGGATCTCCAGCTGCTCGGAAGTGAGGGCGAAGCTCATCTAAACCACTGTCAAATCATTAGCGACAACGATCTCACCCTTGAAATACTTTGCCGCGGGCGCCCGCCACTCGTCGTCGCTAATGCTTTGGACAGGCGGGGTCAGGTGGCTCAGGACAAGCGTTTTGACGCCGGCTTGCTGCGCGATACGGCCGACGTCTTCGACAGGCGAGTGGTCGGCCTTCATATGAGCCAGAAACGACTCGAATTTCACCGGGAACCCTTTGGCGATGCGCTGGCGGACAAAGGCCTCGACCGCCGGCACGTACATCGCCTCGTGGACCAGCACGTCGGCACCACGGGCCAATTGCGCCACCGTCTCGAGGGGGGCGGTATCGCCCGAGAAGGCGATCACCCGGTCGTGGAAGTCGAAACGGTAGGCGAGCGCCGGTTTCACCGGCGGATGCTCGACAAGAGCGGCGGTAACCTTGACGTTGTCGTCCTCCGTCACCGGTCCTGCGCCCGACACCTCCGTAACCTCGATGCTTTCGAGCGGCTTCATCTTGAAGTCCTCGGCCCAAAAGCCAATGGTCGCCTTCGCAAAACGCAGGAAATCGACGGTCATCCCTTTCAGCGGCGGTGGCCCAAAGGCGCGCACCGATAGCGGCATGCCGCTGATCCACCCCAGCACGAGGAGCGGCCCGTACTCGATATTGTGGTCCGGATGATGATGGGTAATGAAGATCGAACGCATCTTGTTGAACGGAATGCCGGTGCGCCCGAGCTGATTCGTGATGCCGAGCCCGCAATCAACAATATAGGCAGAGCCGTTACTGAGCATCACATGGGATGTCATTCGGCGGCTACGTTCCGGTCCAGCCACGCCGGGCCCGGCGCCAGTGCCGAGGACGACCAGCTTTGTCCCCTTGGCCTCTTTGAGCTGCTGCGCGACCTGCTCTGAAGCGGTCTCGACGCACGCTGGCGCGGCGGCCAAGGCAAGGCCCGGCATCGCCAGTGTCGGCGCGGCGGCAAGTCCGGTCAGCAGAGCTCGCCGCGAAAAACCAGGCGCGCGCGTCGTCATCGTTCTCTCCCCGGTTGCCGGCCCATATACTAAGGGATAATTGCCCGCCTGGAGTATGCCTTGCCGCTCGATATCGCCTACACCGTCTGCCCGCACGATTGCCCGAGCGCCTGCGCGCTCGAGGTCGAGCGGATCGACGGAGCACGGCTCGGGCGGGTGCGCGGCGCCGAGGGGCAGTCCTACACGCAGGGCGTCGTCTGCGCCAAGGTCGCGCGCTACGCGGAGCGGCAGCACCACCCCGAACGGCTGTCGCTGCCATTGCGGCGGGTCGGCGGAAAAGGCGGCGGCCATGACGCCTTCACGCCGATTTCCTGGGACGACGCGCTCGACATGGTGGCCGAGCGGCTGACGCTGGCGACGCAGGCGCACGGCTCCGAGACCGTCTGGCCCTACTACTACGCCGGCACCATGGGCCGGGTGCAACGCGACGGCATCAACCGGCTGCGCCATGCGATGCGCTACTCGCGCGAATTGACGACGATCTGCAATTTCCTCACTGACAACGGCTGGCTGGCCGGCATTGGCGCCAAACGCGGCGTCGATGCGCGCGAGATGGCGACATCCGACCTGATCGTCATCTGGGGCGGCAACCCGGTCTCGACGCAGGTCAATGTGATGACGCATGTCGCGCGGGCGAAGAAGGAGCGCGGTGCCCGGCTCGTCGTCGTCGATCCGTACCGCACCGGCACCGCCGAAGTGGCGGACCTGCACCTCGCGCTGCTGCCGGGCACCGATGCCGCACTCGCCTGCGCCGTCATGCACGTGCTGTTCGCGGAAGGCTACGCCGACCGCGACTACCTGGCGCGCTACGCCGACGACGCGGCCGGTCTCGAAGCCCATCTGCGCGACCGCGACCCGGCCTGGGCGGCTGCGATCACCGGCCTGCCCGAGGCCCAAATCGTCGATTTTGCGCGGCTCTACGGGCGCACCAAGCGCAGCTTCATCCGCTTCGGCTACGGCTTCTCGCGTCAGCGCAACGGCGCGATGCAGATGTTCGCCGCAACCTGCCTGCCGACCGTCACCGGCGCCTGGGCGCACGAGGGCGGCGGCGCGCATTATTCGAACCACGGCGCCCTGCCGCTCGACCTGTCGCTGATCGAGGGGCTCGACGTGCTCGACCCGGCCACCCGCATCCTCGACCAGTCGCGCATCGGCCCGGTCTTGACCGGCGACAAGAGCGATCTCGGCGACGGCTCGCCTGTCACCGCGCTGTTCGTGCAGAACACCAACCCGATGGTCGTGGCGCCGGACTCGGGCCTCGTGCATCAGGGCTTCGGCCGCGACGATTTGTTCGTCTGCGTGCACGAGCAGTTCCTGACCGAGACCGCGGCGATGGCCGATATCGTGCTGCCGGCGACGACGTTTCTCGAGCACGACGACATCTACACCGCCGGTGGCCATCACTTCCTGCAGATCGGCCGGGCCGTGCTGCCACCTTATGCCGAATGCCGCTCGAACCACCAGGTGATCTGCGGCCTCGCCGAACGGCTAGGGGCCAAGCATCCGGGTTTTGCGATGAGCGAATTCGCGCTGATCGAGGAGACATTGCGGCGCAGCGGATTGCCGGGTCCCGAAGCCTTTACCGAAGGCGTCTGGTTCGATTGCTGGCCCGGGTTCGAGCGCGGCCATTTTCTCGACGGTTTCGGCCATGCCGACGGCCGCTTCCACTTCCGCGCCGACTGGCCCACCCTTGGCGCCGAGCACGCGCGCCTGCCTTCCTTCCCCGACCATGTCGCGGTGATCGACGATGGCGATCCCGAGCAGCCGTTCCGCCTCGTGCCGGCGCCGTCGCGCTCGTTCCTCAACACTAGCTTCAACAACCTGGCCTCCGGGATCGCCCGCGGAGAGCGTCCGACGGCGCTGGTGCATCCGGCGACGCTGACCGCGGTCGGCGTCGCCGACGGCGGCCGCATCCGCATCGGCAACCGGCGCGGCAGCGTCGTCGTGCATGCCCGTGCCTTTGACGGGTTGCAGCGACGCGTCGTCGTCGTCGAAGGACTGTGGCCGAACCACGCCTTCGAGGAGGGCGTCGGCATCAACCTGTTGACCAGCGCAGACCGCGGCCTGCCGGGCGGCGGCGCCGTGTTCCACGATACTTCGGTGTGGCTCAGGCCGGCATGACACCCCCAGCCCGCATTCCCGGCGAAAGCCGGGATCCATCCTGCAGCATCGCGACTGTATGTCGATGGGCCCCGACTTTCCTCACGGATCAAGTCCGTGGGCTGAAGGCCCAGGGGGATGCGGGTGTAATAAGCCTCTTACGCCCCGTCCCACCATGACCGACGACGACACCCGGCAGCTGCCGGCCAATTCCAAATCCGCCGAGGTCGATGCGTTCCTGCGCGACCTGCAGCGGGCGCCGAAGCCGCCGCCGGCGCCACCGGGCGGCCGGGGCCGCCTTATTTTCGCGCTCGATGCCACGGCGAGCCGCGAGCCGACCTGGGACCGCGCCTGCCATATCCAGGGCGAGATGTTCGAAGCGACGGCGGCTCTCGGCGGCCTCGACGTCAAGCTCGTCTACTATCGCGGCTTCAGCGAGTGCAAGGCGAGCCGCTGGTTGACCAACGCGGCCGAGCTGCACCGGGTCATGCGCGCGGTGTCATGCGTCGGCGGCCAGACGCAGATCGAGCGCGTGCTGGCGCATGCGATCGGAGAGACCAAAAAGCAGCGGGTCGGCGCCTTGGTGTTTGTCGGCGACGCGATGGAGGAGAATGTGGACCGGCTGTGCCAGCTGGCCGGCGAGTTGGGGCTCAACGGGGTGCCGATCTTTCTCTTCCACGAGGGCAATGACTCCGCTGCCGGCCGCGCCTTCCAGCAGATGGCGCGGCTGTCGCGCGGCGCCTATCTGCGGTTCGACGCCGCCAGCGCCGACCGCCTGAAGGAGCTGCTGGCGGCAATCGCGGTCTACGCCGCTGGCGGCTACCGCGCGCTTGAGGATTACGGCCGCAACAAGGGCGGGGAGGTGTTGCGCCTGACGACGCAGCTGCGCAGCACCTGATGCTGTACCTGGCGGGCGGCGTCGCGATCCTCTGCGGCGTGCTGCTGCTCGGCTATCTCTACGTCAACGCCAACCCCGCGCAGCTCGCCCGCAGCGTCAAATGGATGGCGATCGTCGTCGCGGCGTTGGCGGTTTTGGCGCTGCTGGTGTTGACCGAGGGCCGGGTGCTGGTGGTTGCGGCGCCGCTCGCCGCCATCGCGGTGCCGATGTGGAGACGCCTGCGCACCGGCTTTGCCGGCATGCGCGGCCCGACTGCCAGCCAGAGTTCGACGGTGGAGACCGCCTATATCCGCATGACGCTCGACCACGACACCGGCAGCATGAGCGGCGTGGTGCTGCAGGGCCGCTTTGCCGGCATGCGGCTCGACGAATTGCGGCCGCCGGAATTGCTGGCATTGCTGCGCGAATGCCGCGCCGGCGACGAGGAGGCCGCGCGTCTCCTCGAAGCCTATCTCGACCGCGTCCGATCCAACTGGCATGACGAGATGGCGAGCGACTGGGGGCGTGCCGGCTCGGCGCCGCCGCCGCCCAACGCTCCCGATGTCACGGTCGAGGAGGCGTATGCCATCCTCGGCCTGTCGCCGGGGGCGGACGCCGAGGCGATCCGGGCGGCGCATCACCGGTTGATGAAGCAGCTGCATCCCGACCACGGCGGCACCGATTATCTTGCCACCAAGATCAATCGCGCCCGCGATGTGCTGTTGCGCGATCAGGGCATGCGATAGGGTCGATCCAACATCGAGGGCAATTCGGGGAGCGATATGCAAAAGCCCGTGCGCAAGGCGGTGTTTCCGGTGGCCGGTCTCGGTACCCGGACGTTGCCGGCGACCAAGGCGATGGCGAAGGAGATGCTGACGGTGGTCGATCGGCCGCTGATCCAGTACGCCGTCGAGGAAGCGAAGGCAGCCGGCATCGAGCAGTTCTATTTTGTCACCGGCCGCGGCAAGAGCGCGATCGAGGACCATTTCGACGTGTCCTACGAGCTGGAGGCGACGCTGCGCGAGCGCGGCCGCAGCGAACTCCTGGCCGAGCTCGAAGCGTGGCTCCCGGAGCCGGGCGACCTCGCGTTCACGAGGCAGCAGCGGCCGCTGGGGCTGGGGCATGCGGTGTGGTGCGCCCGCCATCTCGTCGGCGACGAGCCGTTTGCGGTGATCCTCGTCGACGATCTGATGATCGGCGAGCCGCCGTGCCTGAAACAGATGGTCGACGCCCACCAGGAGATCGGCGGTAATCTCGTCGCCGTCATGGAGGTGCCGCGCGAGCATACCCAGCGATACGGCGTCCTCGACGTCGTCGAGGAACGCGGCCGGCTGGTGGGGGCGCGCGGCGTCGTCGAAAAGCCGGAGCCGGCGGCGGCGCCCTCGACCCTGACGATCATCGGCCGCTACATCATCCAGCCTGAGATCTTCGCCCACCTGTCGCAGCTGCAGCCGGGCAGCGGCAACGAGATCCAGCTGACCGACGGGCTCGACCGGCTGATCGCCGACGGGCAGGCGTTCCACGGCATGCGCGCCAACGCCAAGCGCTACGATTGCGGCGACAAGCTCGGCTATCTCGAAGCAAATGTCGCGCTCGGCCTGGCGCATCCGCAGCTCGGCCCGGAATTCCGCCGGCTGCTGCAGCGCTATTCGTGATGCCGCACCGTTTCGACCCGACGGTCCTGCGCGAATACGACATCCGCGGCATCGTCGGAACGACGCTGTTTCCGGCCGACGCCGAGGCGTTGGGGCGGGTCTTCGCCGAAATGCTGACGGCCTCGGGCGGGCGACGGGCGGCGGTCGGCTATGACGGGCGGCTGACCTCGCCCGAACTGGAGGCGGCGCTCGTCGAGGGGCTGGCCTTGGGCGGCGCGGATGTCGTGCGCATCGGGCGCGGCCCGACCCCGATGCTCTATTTCGCCGCCGCCACGCTCGACGTCGATGCCGGGCTGATGGTGACGGGCTCGCACAACCCGCCGGAATACAACGGCTTCAAGCTGGTGCTGCAGGGCAAGCCGTTCTACGGCGAGATGATCCAGGAGGTTGGACCCCGGGCATCGGCGCTCGGGCCGCCGTCGGTGCCGCGGGGCCAGGTCGAGGAGCAGCCGGTGTTCGACGCCTACGTCGCGCGGCTGGCGCAGGATTGCCGCGGCGGGGCGCGCCAGCTCAAAGTCGCGTGGGATTGCGGCAACGGCGCCACCGGCGAGGTTGTTGCCGCGCTGGTCGAGCGTCTGCCGGGGACGCATCTCCTACTCAACGCGACGATCGACGGCAGCTTTCCGGCGCACCATCCCGACCCGACGGTGCCCGAAAACCTCGTGCAGCTGCAGCAGAATGTAGCCGCTGAGCGCTGCGATCTCGGTATCGCCTTCGACGGCGACGGCGACCGCATCGGGGTCGTCGATGCGCAGGGCCGCATCCTGTGGGGCGACCAGCTGATGATCATCCTGGCGCGCGACGTGCTCTCGCGCCTTCCGCGGGCGCCGATCATCGCCGACGTCAAGGCAAGCCAGACGCTGTTCGATGAGATTGCCCGCGCCGGCGGCCGGCCGGTGATGTCGGCCACCGGGCATTCGCTGATCAAGGTGCGGATGGCGGCGGAGGCGGCTCCGCTTGCCGGCGAGATGAGCGGCCACATTTTTTTTGCCGACGGCTATTACGGGTTCGACGATGCCGTCTATGTCGCGGTGCGGCTGCTCGACATCCTGGGGCGCAGCGAGGTTGGCCTCGGCGCGATGATCGACAAGCTGCCGGCGGTGTTCAACACGCCGGAATTGCGCCTGCCGTGCGCCGAGGCGCGCAAGTTTGCGATCATCGAGGAGGCGAAGGCAACGCTGCGGCAGACTGGCGCCGACATCACCGACATCGATGGGATGCGCGTGCGCGTTGCCGACGGCTGGTGGCTGTTGCGCGCCTCGAACACGCAGCCAGCCATCGTCGCGCGCGCCGAAGCGACCACGGCCGACGGGCTGGTCCGCGTCAAGGCACAGCTGGCGGCGGCATTGGCGCCCAGCGGGCTGCGCCTGCCCGAGGAGTGACCGGAGGCTTCAGCCGCTCGCGAGGCTGGTGCCGGGGCGGACGATCGAGCAGGCGATGCCGCGGCGATGGAGTTCCTCGCAGGCGGTCTGCGCGGCCTTTGACGTGAAGTGCAACAGCCGCGCGCGGTAGAGCCGGCTGCGGTCCGATTTGGCCGGCCGCAGGATCTGCGGCGGCTTGCCTTTGAGCACCGCCAGCGCCGGCACCCGCTTCGCCGCCCGCTCGGCGGCGCCTTCGGCGCGAAACGCGCCGAGCTGGATCGCCCAGCCGGCGCCAGCCGACGCCGCGGCTGCATCGGGCAGCGGCGCCGCCTCGGCCTTCGCCATCGGCGCCAGATGCTTGGCGACGTTGCTCAGAAACCCGTCGCGCGCCTCATCTCTGGCCGGCTGCGTTGCTGCTGCCGTTCTGGTGAGCGCGGAAGCCGACGCCACCGCCGGCTTGGCCGCCGGTATCGGTGCCGGTACCGGTGTCGGTATCGGTGCTGGGGCGGGCGGCGTCGCCGATGCCACCAGCGGCTCGGCCGATGCAGCTGGCGGCTGCCGCGAGTTGACGACCGCGAACCCTTGGTCGAGCAGCGAGGCCATCTCGATGTCGCGGCTGCGGGCCGAGCGGCCGCCCATGATGACGCCGATCAGCCGGTGCCCGCCGCGCACCGCCGAGGCGGCAAGGTTGAAGCCGGAGGCATTGATAAAGCCGGTCTTCAACCCGTCGAGACCGGGGTACCACTCCATCAGGTGGTTGTGGCTGTGAATGATGTGGCCGCGGAAATCGAATTCCTGCGTCGAGAAGTAGCGGTATTCGCGCGGGAACTGGTGGTAGAGCGCCAGCGCCAGCCGCGCCACGTCACGGGCGGTGGTGCGCTGGTCGGGGTTGGGGAGCCCGGAGGCGTTCTGATACCAGGTGTGCTGCATGCCAAGCTGGCGCGCCTTCCAGGTCATGTAGCGCGCGAAATTCGCTTCGCTGCCGGCCAGCCCCTCGGCGAGCACCGTGGCAGCGTCGTTGGCCGACTTGGTGACGATGCCGAGAATCAGGTCGTGCACGGTGATCGAATCGCCCGGCTCGAGCGCCAGCTTGCTCGGCGCCCGGGTGGCGGCGTGTTCCGAGACGGAAAACGGCGTGTCAAGCCGGATGCGCCCCTGGTTGAGGGCCTCGAACGTCAGATAGAGCGTCATCATCTTGGTGAGCGAAGCGGGGTAGGTCAGGACGTCGGCATTCTGCTCGCTCAGCACCTGACCGGTGTCGGCATCGAGGAGAAGCCACTCGAACACCGGTGCGGAGGCCTTGGCGACCGCACCTCCGGTCGCCGGATAGAGCGCCAGCAGCCCGAGCCCGACCAAGGCGCAGAGGCTGGCGCGCAGCAACCCGAGACGGCATTCGCCCGCCTCGCCGCAAGAGAACCCTCGCCGCGACGACATCCGACCTCGCACGCTAAGCCCACCCCCCCCTACGATTGCGAAAACATGAAAGCTCCGGCAATCGCACTCCACAAAGGTAAAAAAAATCCGAACGGAGTCAAGGAAGGCCGTCCGGCTGGCGGCCGCTGCCCGCGCGGCGCGCTGCCCGCTTAGGGCAGACAGGCCGCGGTCCGACGTCATCGCGCCGGCGCGATCGAGATCCGCGAGGGCGGGCCGAGCTGTCCCTGCGCCATTCGCAGCGGCGGCACATTTGCGGCCTAATTGTGCAATGCACAATCTCCTATTGATCCGCGATGTCCACGTCACCTAAGATCATATTGTGCGTTGCAATAGGACGGCCAAGGCTAAGCGAGGATCCGATGAGTGATGCGAAGCCGAAGCGAAGCGGGCGCGAGGCGGGGCCAACCGGCATTGAGGAAGGCAGCACGGCGGCGCCGGCAGCGACGCCGGTGACCGAGGTGTCAGCGGCTGCGGTCACGGCGTTGCTGCCGCCGTCGCCGGGGACAGTCGAACCGGTGTTGCCGCCGGTGCCAGAATCGGCCGGGCCCCCAACCCCCACCGCAGCCCCGGCCGCAGCCGCAGTGCTGTCCGAGTCCGGACATGACGCGTGGACGGCCATTGCCGAGATGCAGGCGGCTCTGGCGCAGGGCCTCGAAGCGATGTCGGTGGAGCTCACGACGGTCACCCGCTCGGACATCGCTGCTGCGACCGATGCCGCGACCGCGATGCTTGACGCCCGCAGCTTTGCCGAGACCATGGAGATCGCGGCGGGTCTGATGCGCCGCCATGCCGATGCGGTCGCCGAGGCGGGGGCAAGGCTGTCGCAGGTCGGCTTCCAGGCCGCCGCGGCCATCTCGCGGCCGTTCCTGGCACGGTCGCCGTTTGCCTGGCCCGGCGGCTGGACAGGCGGCTGGCCCAGCGGCTGGAGCAGCGGCCCTATCGCATGACCGCTGCGAATCGCCGCGCCTGAGGCGGCGCGCCGCCGGTCAATCGCCCAGATAGCGCGTGAGGAAGGCCGGCACAAGCTGCAGCGCATCGGCGCGCGCCGCCGGGTCGGTGCCGACGATCGGCACGACGCCCTGCCGCGTCCGGTACGCCGGCAGCTCGCGCCGCGGCAGGTTCGGCACGTCGAACGCGTGGTAGGCGCCCGGATAGACCTGCATCGTGATCGGCGAGCCCTGCGCGATGGCGGTGTTGAGGAACGCCGTGCACAGCGGCGTCGGGGTCCACACATCGGCCGCTCCGAGCAGCGCCAGAAGCGGGATATGCGTCGTCCAGCCGGCAGGATGGCGATCGGCGCGGCAGCCGCCCGGATAGAACGCAATTGCGGCGCGGAAATCGTGCGACAGTGCTGCCGGCCGCCCCCGGTTGCGGTCGGCGATTGCGTAGAGCGTCGCCGCACCGCCCTGCGACCAGCCGATGAGGCCGATGCGGTCGCCGCGGACAAATTGCTGCGCCTGCAGGTAGGCGAGCGCGCCGTAGGCGTCCCGCGGCCGCTTGCGGTAGAGGGAGAGGTCGAAACCGCCGACCGAGCACATCTCGCCGTGTTGCCGCGGCCCCAGGCTGTCGACCAGCAGCACGATATAGCCGTCGCGGCTCAGCCGGGCGGCCCAGTCGGCCAGCCCCGGGCGGATGGCGCCGCTGCGGGTGAACATGCCGTTGCAGCCGTGCATTCCGACGATGGCCGGAAGCGGACCCGCGGCGTCAGGACGAAACAAGTAGCCGTCGAGCATGGTCGGCGGCGCCCTCCGGCCATTATCCTCATGCGACGGGAAATGCACGATCTCCTGCGCCGCCGCGGCGCCGGACCAGGCAAGCAGGGTGCACGGCAGGAAGAGCGAAGGGCATCGCGCCGCGATTCTCCGCATGCTGCTATAGAGCAGCAAATCTTCCCCCGGTTCTTGGGCCGCTTTGCTCTTGCACGAAAACCCGGCGAGTGCCACATTCATGATGTCGCCAACTCAGCAGGAGGGTGTGTAACCAGCATGACACCACCTGGCAGTTCCCAGTTGCCGACCCCTTGGCATCGGCAACCGAGGGAAAAGTCCAAGAGATAGCCTGGGCTGTGGCCTGGGCGCGAAGTAAAGCTTCGCAAATCGGACCCCCGCCAGTCGCCTCCGGCAGCAGCCACGGCGCGCGGGGGTCTTTGCTGTTCCTATCCTCTTCAGGCCCACGCTCTCCAGGCACCTAATGGCGATCGATTGTGACAGCTCGGGTCCGACCTCGCGGATCTATTTTTCGCAGCGGCTGCGGCTGCATTACGTCGATTGGGGCAACCCGACCGCGCCCCCGCTCGTCTTGCTGCATGGCGGGCGCGACCATTGTCGCAACTGGGACTGGGTCGCGACGGCGTTGCGCCCCGACTGGCACGTGCTGGCGCCCGATCTGCGCGGCCACGGCGACAGCCTGGGGTCGCCCGACGGCAACTACTCGACCGCAGCCTATGTTTACGACCTTGCGCAATTGATTCATCAGCAGGAACTGGCGCCGGTGACGATCGTCGCGCATTCGCTCGGCGGCAACATCGCGATCCGCTACACCGGCGTCTATCCGGAGAAGGTGCGCCGGCTGGTGGCGATCGAGGGGCTCGGTCCGTCGCCGCGCCAGATGGCGGCGCGCTCGGCCATCCCGATCGCCGAGCGCATGC
>JBLMXS010000430.1:0-5761 GCA_050257895.1 Thiohalocapsa sp. | reverse complement strand
GCGCGGGCGGCGGCGCGGCTGAAACCGGTGCTGGTGCTGAAGGCCGGGCGCTCGCAGGCCGGCGCGCGCGCCGCCTCTTCGCATACCGGCATGCTGGCTGGCAGCGACCGCGTCTACGACGCCGTGTTCCGCCGCGCCGGCATGCTGCGCGTCATGACGATGAAGGAACTGTTCGACGGCGCCGAGACACTGGCGCGCACTGGCGTCCAGAACGGCGACCGCCTCGCCGTGCTGACCAATGGCGGCGGCGCCGGCGTCCTGGCCAGCGACGCGCTCGAAGCCGCCGGCGGCCGACTGGCGGTGCTGTCGGTCGACACGGTGGCCCGCCTCGACACGCTGCTGCCGCGCACCTGGAGCCATGGCAACCCGGTCGACATCATCGGCGACGCGCCCGGCGAACGCTACGCCGGGGCCCTCGAGGCATTGCTTGACGATGACGGCGTCGACGCCGCCCTCGTGCTGAATTGCCCGACCGCCCTCGCTTCGCCGCAGGAAGCGGCGCGCGCCGTCATCGACCGGGTGAAGGCGGTGCCGGAGGAGGCGAGGCGCGGCCGCAACATCTTTACCGCCTGGCTCGGCGAGGAGCAGGCGGCGCCGGCGCGGCGGTTGTTCGAGGAGGCGCGGCTGCCGGCGTATGACACCCCGGACGAGGCAGTGGCGGGGTTTCTGCATCGCGTCTCGTTTCAGCGCAACCAGGCGATGCTGATGGAGACGCCGCCGGCGCGCTCCGACGCCGCCACGGCTGACGCCACTGCGGCGCAGGCGGCGATCGCCGCCGCGCTCGCCGCCGGCAGGGAGTGGCTCGATGCCGCCGAGGTCGAGACCGTGCTGCGCGCCTACCATATCCCGTCGCCGCAATCGGCGCTGGCCGCCGACCCCGCGGCGGCGGCCGCGGCGGCGGCGCGGATCGGCTTCCCGGTGGCGCTGAAGATCCGCTCGCCCGACATCACGCACAAATCCGATGTCGGCGGTGTTGCGCTGGGGCTGGCGGACGCCGCGGCGGTGCGGGCGGCGGCGGCCGAGATGATCGCGCGGGTCGCCAAGGCGCAGCCGACGGCGCTGCTCGATGGATTTCTGGTGCAGCATATGGTGCACCGACCGAAGGCGATCGAGCTCTTGGCCGGGCTGGCCGGGGATGCGGTGTTCGGGCCGGTCGTCGTGTTCGGCCAGGGCGGCACCGCGGTTGAAATCATCGCCGACAGCGCGGTCGGTCTGCCGCCCCTCAACCCGCTCCTGGCGCGGGCGCAGATGCAACAGACGCGGGTGTGGCGGCTGCTGCAGGGGTATCGCGACACGCCGCCGGCGGCGGTCGATGCGGTCTGCGAAGTGCTGATCCGCCTCGGCGAAATCGCCGTCGACCAGCCGCAAATCCGCGAGCTGGACATCAACCCCTTGCTTGCCGACGCGGCCGGGGTCATCGCGCTCGATGCCCGCATCCGCGTCGCGCCGGCAAGCGAAACAGGCGCGGCGCGCCTGGCGATCGCCCCGTACCCGAGAGAGCTTGTGCGTAGCGAGAGGCTGCGCGACGGCACGGAGATCGCGCTGCGGCCGGCGCAGCCCGAGGATGAGCCGCTGCTGCACGAGCTGGCGGCGCATATGAGCCCCGACGATCTGCGGCTGCGCTTTTTCACGCCGGTGCGCGGCCTGTCGCATGCGGTGGCGGCGCGGCTGACGCAGATCGATTACGACCGCGAGATGGCGCTGCTGGCGGTAAGCGGTGGCGTCGCCCTCGGCATTGCGCATTTCTTCGCCGACCCCGACCGCTTGCGCGCCGAATATGCGATAGCGGTGCGCAGCGACTGGCAGGGGCGAGGCGTCGGCTACGCGCTGATGACCCGGCTGATCGCCGTGGCCCGCAAGTGGGGCGTCGGCGAACTGGTCGGCGAGGTGTTGCGCGAGAACCGCCGGATGCTGGAGATGTGCCGGGAGTTGGGCTTCGCCATCGCCGGCGACCCAGGCGATCCGGCCCTGCTGTGCGTGCGCAAGACCCTCGCTTGAGGCAGGTTTGACGCACGTCAATGCCGCCCCGGCCGGCCGCGGCTCTACTGACCGCGACAACGATGCGGGGCGGCAGGATGATCGGAAAACTGGTTTGCGGCGGGCTCGGAGCGCTGGCGCTGCTCGCCGCGGCGACGGCTCCGGCGGCGGCCGGGGAGGCGGCGCTGCTGGCCGACCGGGCCGGCTTTCTGGTCGGGCATGCGTATCGCTGCGGCGTCGCCGAGGCGCGGCTGCAGCGGTCGACCGCGGCGCTCAGTCAGCTGATCGCCGCCTACGCCAGCGATGACGACGACGGCGCCGCGGCACAGCAGCGGTTCGGCGAGCGCCTCCTCGCGGCGGCGCTCGCCGAGCCGCTCGGCGACCCCCTGCCGGCTTGCGCCGTCGTGCGCCAAAAGCTCGCGGAATTCGACCGGCATCGCGCAAGAGTGGCCGCGGCCGGCCGGCAATCGGAGGAACAGATGGTGAGCAGCAATCGCGCGCCGGACGCCGTGACGAGACGCGCAGAGGGATTGGCAAAAAAGCCGGTCGCGGCGCGGCCGGCGACGACAAAACGCGAAGACCTGACGCCCGAACGGCGCGCCGCGCTGGAAGCGCGTCGAATGGCCCGCCAGACGCGCGGCAAGCCGCCATCCATTTAGCGTTCCGACGGCTCGGTGGCTTTGGGGAGCAAAGCGCCGCCGACGACGTTGCAGGACGAGTTTGCACCCGTAGCAGCGGAGGAAACCGATGGGTACGATCTCACGCGCCGCAACCGCATCCGAAATCGTCGCGATTTGCGGCCATCTCGATGACGACGTCGTCGCCCGCATCGTCGCCACGGGCGCGACCCCGGCCGAGGTGCTGGAAGCCTTCACCTGGTGCAGCGCCGACGACCAGATCGGCACCGAACTGCAGCACAGCCGGCGCGGCGCCGTCGGCGCCGTCTACGACATCCTGGTCGCCGAGGAGCCCGACCCCGACGAGCTGCGCTGAAGCGGCTCCCGATCGAGCCGAATCACCCATAGATCGTCATGGCCGAGCTCGACGCGGCCACCTGTGCGGAGCCGAAACAGCATCCCCGGGTCAAGCCCGGCCAAGGCTATCTGTGGTTGTCGCCGGGCTCGGCATTGCAACCGGTTCTGCCTAACCAGGCAGCCCTTGCTCAAGCCCTGGGTGACGCATCGTGGCTAATAGGGGAAATGGGTCTACGAATGCGGCAGCTTGAAGACCTGGCCGGGGTAGATCCGGTCGGGATCGCGGATGCGGGCGCGATTGGCGCCGTAGATCGCCGTGTAGCGGATGCCCTCGCCATAGACATGCCGGGCGATCAGCCACAGGCTGTTGCCACGCTGCACGACATAGCTTCCGGCAGCCGCCGGCGCCTCGAACGGCCGCACGAGCCGGTGCGCAACGCCGCCGTTCGCCATCAGCTGCTCGAGGCGCAGCTCGGCGAAGGCCGACGCCGGCGGTGGCGCGGCCAGCGACCATTTCCCGTCGGCGCCGGCGGTTGCCGTGCCGAGGGGGGCGCCGCCGGCGTAGACCGCAACCCGCGCTCCGGGCGTCGCGCGACCCGCCAGCACCAGCGCGCGGCCGGCGCCGTAATCGGCGCTGTCGAGCGACAGCGAGGGGTCTGCCGCGGCTGCTGCCGGAGCGGCCATCGGCGTTTGCAGAACCTGCGCCGGCGTGCTCGGATCGCCCGGTAGCAGCACCGCGAGCGCCGAAGCGCCGGCTTGCGGTGAGACCGGCGGCAGCACCGACAGCGCCACGACATCGGTCGAGCGGCGCGGCGCGCCGCCACCGGGACGGCTGGCCTCGAGACTGAGCTGCCGGCTGCCCTGCGGCAGCGGCGCCGCCGGCAACACCACCCACTCGCCGCGCGCATCGGCCGTCGCCTCACCGATCGGCTTGTCGCCGTCGAGCACGCGCACCGTGTCGCCGGGCGCGCCGCGGCCGGCGATGACGGCGGCCCCCGTCGGGTCGATCCGCACGATATCGAAGCTGGGCTTGACCGGCACCGCCGGCGCCGCGGCCGCGGCCCGCTTGGGCGCCGACGATGACGGGTTGGGGGCGGGCCGTGCAGCCGCCGTCGCCGGCGGCGGCGCGGGCGGGCTGCCATTAAGGACCACGATCGCGACGATCGCCAACAGCAGCGCCGCCATTGCCGACCCGACCCAGACGATGGTGCGCATCGACACCGCCGGCCCGCTCCTTCCTGAGTGAGATTGAAACGGCACTGTAAAGGAGCCCGGACGGGCTTGCAATCGCCGCTGGATCAGACGATGAGACCGGATGTTTGTGCGCTGTTGACGGCCAACGCGAGGGGCGATGCCGGCGATACGCCGTCTATGCGTCTACTGCGGTTCCGCTGTCGGGGTCGACCCGCGGCACCGCGAAGCGGCCCGAATGCTCGGCGCCGGGCTGGCGGAGCGCGGCATCGAGCTGGTTTACGGCGGCGGCCGCGTCGGGCTGATGGGTGTGCTGGCGGATGCGGTGCTGGCCGGGGGCGGCCGTGTTGTCGGCATCATCCCGGCGGCCTTGTGCGATGCCGAGCTGGCCCACGAGGGCGCCAGCGAACTCGTCATCGTCGGCAGCATGCACGAACGCAAGCGGCAGATGGCCGAGCGGGCGGACGCGTTTGCGGTGCTGCCCGGTGGCATCGGCACGCTCGATGAAACCTTCGAGATCCTGACCTGGCGGCAGCTCGGGCTGCACGACAAGCCGATCTTCCTCGTCGATGTCGCCGGCTATTGGCAGACGCTGCGCCGGCTGCTCGAACACCTCGCCGCGTCCGGCTTCGTTAAGCCGGTCGAGCCGCGGCTGCTGCAGGCGGTGCCGGACACCGCCGCATTGCTGCGGGCGCTGGCGCAGCATCCGGCGGGCGGCTTACCCCGCTCCGAGTTGCTATGAGTCATTGGCCGACTCGACAACGCCTTGAACCCAATGACAAATTGACGCAGAAGCGCGCGCTATCCACGATCGCGGTGGAGAAGTCTGTGGAAAACACCGCGTCGCGCCGGCAACAAGAGCCCGATCGCGGGCCGCTGGCGCCATTGCCTATTTTCTAGGCAGAAAAGATAAGGCCTTGAATATCTTGACTGAAGTGCTGGGTCATTGAATTCGTTTGTAAATCAGGCGTAAACCCGCGGTCACAAACGCGTCACTTTTGGCGTCGCTCGCCACTGACGGCTCGGTTGTCGGCGCCTGTTAATAACCGCCCGGCGATGTAACAGCCCTGCAACGGTTTTGGGTCAGGCGATCGGGTCGGACGACATGGCGCGGGGACTGGCCCCGGCTTGCCTCGCGCCGCGCCCGCCTCTATGGTCCCGCCTTTCCAGGAAGCGGCCGGCGTATGCGAGGCTGAATAACTCGGCGGAAGCGGAAGCGGCGCGCGGAGGTGCAAGCATGTCAGATCTCGAAATCGTTTGGACGAAGGTTGATGAAGCACCTGCGCTTGCGACGTTTTCGCTTCTGCCGATCGTCAAAGCCTTTGTCGGGACGGCCGGCGTGAAGATGAAGCTGAAGGACATTTCGCTGACCGGGCGCATCATCGCCAACTTCCCCGACAAACTGACACCGGCGCAAAGGATCAACGACGAGCTCGCCGAACTTGGCCAACTTACGCTGCGCCCCGAGGCCAACATCATCAAGCTGCCCAACATCTCCGCCTCGATCCCGCAGCTGAAGGCGGCGATCAAGGAGTTGCAGAGCAAGGGTTACGACGTGCCGGACTATCCGGACACCGATCCGACGCCGGAAGATAAGGAAATCCGCGCCCGCTACGGCA
>JBLMXS010000429.1:0-5104 GCA_050257895.1 Thiohalocapsa sp. | reverse complement strand
GCCAGGTGCGGTGCGCCGCCCGGCTGCGTCAGTGCGACGTAATCGACGAGCGCGCCGGCGGCGGCGATCTCGGCACGGCTGAACTGGCCGAACCCGTCGAGCGCCTTGACGCCGTAGAACGCTTCGAGCCGCAGGCGGGCGGCCTCGCTGTCGAAGCGCGGGTTGGCAAGCGGCGTCAGTGCCGGCTTCCAATCGGCCAGCAGCTCGAACAATGGCGGGCGCGCGAGGATCCGCTCGGGCAGCAGGATCTCGCCGGGCATGATGCGCGCGAGGTCGGCCGCGAGCGCAATGTCGCTGGTCGGGGCGAGCGCGAAGGCGCCGGTCGACAGGTCGAGCCAGGCCAGGCCGAGGGCGCCGCCGGCCTCGGCGATGCCGGCGAGGTAGTTGTGGCGGCGGGCGTCCAGGAGCCCGTCCTCGGTCAGTGTGCCGGCGGTGACGACGCGCACCACGGCGCGCTTCACCGGGCCGCGGTTCCCGCGCCGGCGCGCCTCGGCGGGGTCCTCGATCTGCTCGCAGATCGCCACCTTGAACCCGGCGCGGATCAGCCGGGCGAGATAGGCGTCGGCGGTGTGCACCGGCACGCCGCACATCGGGATGTCGGCGCCGTCATGGCGGCCGCGCTTGGTCAGCGCGATGTCGAGCGCCGGCGCGGCGGCGATCGCGTCGTCGAAAAACAGCTCGTAGAAGTCGCCCATCCGAAAGAACAGCAGGCAGCCGGGATGGGCGGCCTTGATCTCGTGGTATTGCGCCATCACCGGCGACGCCGCCGGTGCCGGGGGTGCCCGTGATGAGGGAGCGGCGTCTGCGGTCATCGACGAGCGGGCATCGACGAAGAGGGGCGGAAGGTCAAGCAGGGCGAAATCGGGTAAGGCGCTGGGCCCGGTTTCGACGTTAACATGACGCTGGCTTTTGTGCGCTACGGAGGATCGAGATGGCTGACGCCCCGCACTTTCCGGTGGTCCGCGAGGCGGTCGCCTCGTTCCCCGACCGCGAGCATTTCCGCAAGGCGGTGTCGGCGCTGCTCGCGGGCGGGTTCGACCGCAGCGACCTGTCGGTGCTGGCCTCGCACGAATCGCTGAGCGCGATCGAGGACCGGCCGGGCAGCCTGATCGCCGCCGGCCTCAGCGACGAGCTCAAATATATCGCGCCGTTGACCGTCGCCGGCATCATCCTGATCTCGGGCGGCCCGATCGCCGCGACATTGGCAGCGGCGGTCGGCGCCGGGCTTGGCGGCGCGGCGCTGAAGGAGCTGTTCGACGATTACACGGCGGCGCCGCATCGCGAGGAATACCTCGCCGCCCTCAAGGCCGGCGGGGTCTTGCTATGGGTGCGCTGCGCCGACTCGGAGCTCGAATTGCGCGCCTTGCGCATCCTCGAAGAGGCAGGCGGCCGGCACGTCCATATCCACGGTCACCCGCAGCGCGAGGCGCCGCAGAAGTAAATAGGCGTCGGATGATTAGGCCGGCGTCCGGCAACTCGCCGCGGCCGGCAGCGGCGGCAGCAGCAGCGGTGCCGGATCGCCGCCGGCGTCGGCTGCCGGGGCCCGCACCAGGGCGCGGTCGCCGATCTCCTGCGGCGCAACCGAATCGCCGGCGCCGCCGAGCGACAACACCGGCAACTCCGCCGCCGCGGGGGCAACCGGCCGGATGCCGCGGCCCAACCCGTACGATGCCGCATCCTCGCCGTGCGCCAGGCGCAACGCCAAGCGCTCCCCGGGCAATTTCAGCGCCAGTTCCGCCGCCGGCGCTGCCGGCCGCATCTCGCCGGCACCCTCCTCGCACGCCGGCGCCGGATAGGCGGCCCCGCCGGTCGCCATCGCGTAACCGGTAAACTGGGCCGGCGTCAGCCGCTCCAGGCGCCGTTCGCCGATCGCCGCGATCAAGAGGCGCTCGGCCACCTCGACCGGCGTCGGCTGGTGCATCGATGCCAGCCGGCTGCTGGTGCGAACCCAGCCGATCGCCAGCTCGACCGGGTCGGGCATGCTGTCGTAGCAGCCGACGCGGTCGGCCTCGATCGCCCGCACAAAGGTCGGCTTCGCCTCATGACACAGGTTCAGGACGTCGCGGCGCAGCCCGTTGACCGGGTACATCTCGTTGTAGAGCTGGCGGAAATCGATCGAGGCGAACGCGACCGCCGCGCTGAGGACGGCGCCGGCGGTAAGGCTGGCTTTGGCGAGCATGGACCACTCACGGTTGCGGGACGCGGCGCCACCATAACACGGCCGCGGCCGCCGGAGGCAGATTGGCCGGCAATTAAGGACGATTTCTCCTAAATACAACATGTCCGTTCTACGCACGCCAATCGGATCGCCGCGGCGAATTGACAAAGGCGGCGGCGGGCGGCTCAACTGCCCGGGCTGAACGTCATTCGGAAAAGAAGGGGCCGCACATGGGCATGCTGGAGGGGCGCGTCGCGATCTGCACCGGGGCGGCGCGCGGCGTCGGCGCCGAGGTCGCCAAGATGATGGCGAAAGAGGGCGCCAAGATCGTCGTCGTCGACCCGGGGGTCGGCGGCGCCGGCGAAGGCGGCGACACCCGACCGGCGCAGGCTACCGCTGACGAGATCACGGCAGCCGGCGGCGAGGCGGTTGCCAATTTCGGCTCGGTCGCCAAGTTCGACGACTGCCTGCAGATGGTGCAACAGGCGCGCGACACGTTTGGCGGCCTGCATATCGTCTTCAACGCCGCCGGCATCCTCAGGGACAAGATGTTCCACAACATGTTCCCGGAGGATTGGCAGGCCGTCATCGACGTCCACCTGACCGGGCATTTCAATGTCAACCGGGCGGCGATCAACCTGTTCCGCGAGCAGAATTACGGCCGCATGATCCTCGTTTCGTCGACCTCGGGGCTGCTCGGCAATGTCGGGCAGACCAATTACGGCTCGGCCAAACTCGGCGTCGTTGCGCTGGCCCGCATCATCGCGATGGAAAACCAGTCGCGCGGCATCACCGCCAACGTCATCGCGCCGTCGGCCGACACCCGCATGACCCGTTCGGTGCCGACCCCGAAGGACCCGGCCGCGGCGGCCGCGCGCGAGGAGCGGCTGCGCCGCAGCCGCGCCGATGCGATCGCGCCGCTCTGCGTCTTCCTCGCCTCCGAGCAGGCCGGCTACGTCAACGGCCAAGTGTTCCACCAGCGTGCCGCCGAACTCTCGCTTTACGGCCATATGCGCCCGGTGCGCATGGTCCATCACCACGGCGGCTGGACGCCGGAGCTGATCGCCGAGGTGGCGATGCCGTCATTGCAAAGCGGCTTCACGTCCCTCGACTCGCGCAACACCCACGCCGGGCTGCCGATGGAGTGAGGACAGCGCTCCGGCGTCGGCTGTAACTCCCGGACCGCCGGCGGCGGCGTCGGGGCTGGCGCCGTCACCGGTGCAACCGCGGGCGGCACGACGACGCTCGGCTGTTGCGGCGTCAGGTTGTAGCTCGCCGAGAATGGCACCTTTGTGTAGTACTGCCGGGCGAAATCAGCGATTGCCTCGATCGGCGTCTGCGGCACGTAGACGACATCGAACGACTTCAATAGCGGGTCCTGCGCCCCTGCATCTTGGATGGGGGCGCCGGCGAAATTGCCGAGCGCTGCCGAATAGGTATGCACGGTGCCGTCGGAACCGTGGCGCAGAATCAGGATGTCGCTGGTCTTGGCGCCGGTCTTCATGCCGCCGGCCTGCGCCACGGCGCGCGCTACCGTCAGCGGCACGTCGCTGCGGACGAGGCCGGGATGACGCACCCAGCCATCGACATAGAACACCTCTGGCGCGTAGCGGCGCATCGTCAGCGACAATTGCGGCGCCTTGAGCACTCTGGCATAGGCCATCTTGAGCCGCGCGGCCGCCTCGGGAATCGTCAGCCCGCCGACCGCGACAATGCCGACCGCCTTCGGCGCCACCGTGCCGTCCATTGCGACGGTGACGCGATCGTTGTGCTCCGGGTCGAACGGCAGGCGGATCTCGAACTCGTCGCCGGCCGACAGCGTGTGCTCGGGCGCCAGCGGCACGCCGCCGCCCGGCAGGTCGAGCACGCCGCTCGGTGCGAGGCCGCCGAGACGCGGCCCGGCCGGTGCGCAGGCGGCAAGCAGCAGCGCGAGGGCGAGGGCGCCGCTTCCTGCGTATGTCACTGCCGCTCGACGCGCGCCACGCCGGTCAGGTCCTGAGTCCACGGCAGGGCGGAGCGGAACCAGCCCTGCCGCACCGGCTTCAATTCGGCGCGGCAATCGAGCGTCCCGACGCGCAGGCCATAGGAGGCGGGGTTCGGCCCCGGCGAGGTCGCCCATAGCGGCGTGCCGCAATCAGGGCAGAACCCGTGTGCGCGGTGGTTGCCGCTGTCGGCGGTGGTCTTGATGTAGGTCTTGGGCTCGCCGCTCGTCAGCCGGAACGTGCCCGGCAGCGAGGCGACGTTGACGCGAAAGGCCGAGCCCGACAGCGTCTGGCAATCGGTGCAGTGGCAGATCCTCACTGCGCCCGGATCGATCTCCGCCTCGAACCCGATCTTGCCACAATGGCAACGCCCGGTAACTTTCATCGAGTGCTCCTCCATGAACCGCAACTGTGTGATTGGTTGGAAGCCGGCACGCCGAGTTGCTATGTTGACGCCATGAACCTGCCTCGAATTACTATCGATCCGGCGGTGTGCACCGGCAAGCCTTGCATAGGCGGACTGCGGTTTCCGGTCGCCCGGCTGCTGGGATTGCTGGCAGCGGGCGAGAGCCGCGAGCAGATCCTCACGAACTATCCCTACCTTGAACCAGGCGATATCGACGACGCGCTCCGCTATGCCGCGCTGCTCGCTGAGGATGAAACGGTCGACCTCGCTCGGTGAAATTTCTCATCGACATGGCTTTTGAGCCACAGCGCCAACAACTACCAAATCAGGCACAACAAACGGAGCCTAGGTCACACTTGAAACCTAGCTGCGAGAGACTTCCATTCTAAAAATAGAGACTCAAATCTGATCGAAGTGTGCTGTTCAAGGCACACATTGCTTGCCTCAAAACATTGGATAATATCGAAAAGTGTAGTATGAAGGATTAGCAGCTTAGGCCAATGAAGCTGCATGCCCATTACAACTTTACCCTCTCCAATAGGCTGCGGACGCACCATT
>JBLMXS010000428.1:0-3482 GCA_050257895.1 Thiohalocapsa sp. | reverse complement strand
CATGTGCAGGTCGCTGTCGAGGATCAGATAGCCGTCGCGTGCCATGGCGTTTCTCCCTTGCGTCTCACCCCCTCTCCCCCACCGGGGGAGAGGGCCGGGGTGAGGGGGCGGCGGCGCTTAGGTGCCTCGCCCTCACCCACTAAGCGCGTTCGCGCTTGGTCCCCCCTCTCCCGCAATGCGGGAGAGGGTCGCTTCACTCCACCGGACCGAAGATGCAGTGGCGGATCCTGCCTTCGACGGCCTTGGAGAGGTGGCCCTTGCCATGGACGTCCTCGACGAGGATCACTTCGCCGGCGCCGATCGTGCGCGCTTCGCCGTCGCTGGCGGTGATCTGCACGCCGGCGTCGAGGTTGATGATGTATTGCCGGCGCGGCGCCGGGTGCCAGTCGAGGTCGTAATCCGGCTGCACCTCGCGGAAGATGATGCCGGTCGCCGGCAGCCGCTTCGACAATTTGCCGGCGCGCCCCTCCTCAACCCATTCGACCTCGATGTCGCGGAAATGCGACTGGCCCTGCGCGTCGACGTAAAGATTGTGGATCCGCATTGCGGCGCCTCCTCGATGCTTCCGGTTTCGCGGCCGCGATTGTAGCGGCGCCGGCCCCAGTGTTGCCAGAGGGGCGATGCCAGAGGGGCGGAGGGACCACCGGGACCGCGGCCGTCCCGCCCGCATTGCGGGCAAGAGGCAAGCGGTCCGGCTGTCAGCGGCCGTAGGGGTAGGGCGGCGGGTAGCCGGCTGGCCCGTAGGGCGGCGTCGGCTGCGGCGGCCACGGCTGCGGGTAGGGGCCCGGCTGCGGGTAGGCGCCCGGATAGCCGTAATAGGCCGGCGCGGCAGCAGCGCGGAACGGCGCGCTGACCACCGTCGCGGCCGTGCCGACGATGGCGCCGGCGATGCAGACCGGCCAGAACAGCGGAAACGCGCAGGGCGGCGGCGCATAATACTGCGCCCGGGCGGCCGACAGCGGCGCGCCCACTAGCGCGGCGACAAACGCCGCCGACATCGCTATCCGCTGAATCTGCATGACATTCTCCCTATCGTCTCGTCTGCTACAAAGTCGGCCGCCGTTCGCGCCACGGCGTCGCCTGTTCGTAGGCGTGCGCGGCGCGCAATACGGTGGCGTCGTCGAAGCGCCGGCCGACGATCTGGAACGACAGCGGCAGGCCGCTCTCGGTATAGCCGCAGCACACCGACATCGCCGGCGTGCCGGTGACGTTGAACGGGATCGTGAGGCTCGGCCGCTCGAACATCGCGAACTTGCCGACCTCGTCGATCTTCGGCGCCTCGCTTGGCGCCGCCGCCGTCATCACCAGGTCGAGATCGGCAAAGGCGCGGTCGAGTTCAGCGGCCAGTTCGCGCCGCCGCCGCAAGGCCTGCACGTAGTCGCCGGCGGTCACAAGCCCGGCCAGCACCATGCGGTCACGGAAGATCTCGCCGTAATCGGCGAACCGCGTCTGCAGGTGGTGCTCGTGGATCGCATAGGCCTCGGCCTGCATGATCGTCATGCCGCAGGCCGCCCAATCGGCGAGCGGCGACAGGCTCACCTCGCGCACCGCACAGCCGAGCCCCTCGAAGGCATTGACCGCAGCGTCGATCGCCGCGCGCGTCGCCGCGTTGACTACGTTGTCGCGCTCGTGGAAATGGCGGACGAGGCCGATCCGCAGTCCCTGGACGCCGCGCCCGAGCCCGGCGCGGTAGTCGGGGATGCGGCGGCGGGCGCTGCCGGGATCGGCTCGGTCGTGGCCGGCCAGCGCCTGCAAAAGGATCGCGCAATCCTCGGCGGTCCAGGCCAAGGGCCCGGCATGGTCGAGCGAGAAGGCGAGGGGGAGAATGCCGGCGCGGCTGATAAGGCCGTAGGTCGGCTTGATGCCGGCCAGCCCGCAATAGGCGGCGGGGCCGCGGATCGAGCCGCCGGTGTCGCTGCCGGTGCCGCCGAGCACGAGCCCCGCCGCCACCGCGGCGCCGGTGCCGCTCGACGAGCCGCCGGTAAAGCGGGTCGTATCCCATGGATTGCGCGCTGGCGGCCACGGCAGGTCGAAGCTCGGTCCGCCGAGCGCGAATTCGTGCGTCGCCAGCTTGCCGATGATGATCGCGCCGGCCTGGCGCAGCTTCGTCACCGAAAACGCATCCGTCAGCGGCACATGGTCCTGCATGACCTTGGAGTAGCCGGTCGTCGGGACCCCGGCGGTTTCGTAGATGTCCTTGAGCCCGATCGGGATGCCGTGCAAGGGCCCGCGATGACGGCCGGCGGCGAGTTCCGCCTCGGCGCTGCGGGCGTCGCGTCGCGCCTCCTCGGCCAGCACTCGGATGAACGAATGCAGCCGGTCGTCGAGCCGGGCGATCCGGTCGAGCCGGCTGTCGACCAGCTCGACCGGCGACAATTCCCGCGTCTCGATGAGCCGCGCCGCCTCGGCGATCGTCAGATGCTCTGGGACCATGGCTCAGCCCTCCGGAAACCGGACGACATGCGCCGGCTCGGCGAAGACGTCGCGCCCGGCTTTGGGCCGCAGCCGCGCCCGCATCGCCTCCAGCATCGGCAGCTGCGCCAGGACCTCCTCGCGCTCTTTCTCCGGCACGTCGAGCCCGAGGCGCGCCAGCGCGGCATCCAGTTCCGCCCGGGTCATTGCAATCCCTCCACAAGCTTTGCGCCGACTTTGCTCCCGATCGCGGTCGCCGTCAAAGCGCCGGCGCGCACATGGCGACGAACCTCGACACACAACCGGCGTTTGTCATCGCCCACCGGCAGCGAACCGGAGAACAAAGATGCGCAGCAAGTTTTTCGGGCTGGCCCTTCTCGCCGCCATTGTCTGCCAATTGCCGCTTCGGGCTGGCGCCGCGGAAATCCAGCTCGGCACCAGCGGCGGGATTTTCACCGTGCCGGTGCAGATCAATGGCTCGGTGACGATGCAGTTCTTGGTCGATCCGGGGGCCGGCGTCGTCGTCATCCCGGTGTCGGTGCTGCGCCAGCTGGTGGCCAACGGCACCGTGACGGACAGCGACGTGATCGGCGTCGGCACGGCCGAACTCGCCGACAGCTCGCTCTACCTGACCGCGCGCGTCAGGCTGCACGAATTGCGGATCGGCGACATTGCGGTGCGCGACGTGACTGCGGCGGTGGCGCCGGGTCTCAGCCAACCGCTGCTTGGCCAGAGCTTCTTCCGCAGGTTCGCCGCCGTCACGTTCGACAATCGCCGCCACGTCCTGATCCTGTCGGACGAGGGCGTGGCGGTTGCCGCGCAGCCGCCTGCGGCCGCCTGGGTCGCGCCCTATTATCCCTCGTACCCGACAACCCGCCCGCTCAGCGGGGGCGGCTATCCGCCGCCGGCCTATTCCCCCGGCTACGGCAGATAGCGTGCCCGGCAATCTGCTTCAGGTCCAGTTCCCCTTGGCTTCCCGCAGCGGCGTGCCGGCCTCGGCGAGGCGGCGCAGCAGCGGGGAGGGCGCCCACCTGTCGCCGTAGCGCTGGTGCCAGGCCGCGATCTGGTTG
>JBLMXS010000427.1:0-4317 GCA_050257895.1 Thiohalocapsa sp. | reverse complement strand
GGTCCTCCCATTCGGAGAACACGCCGCGCAATTGCGGCAGCACCTTCTGGGCGAAGAGGCCGGTGTTGTACTTGGCCAGGTCCTTGTTCATGTTGCCGAACTGCAGCAATAGCATCAGGTGGCCGACATTGAGCGACGCCGCCACCTCCTTCAATTGCGCGGCGACCTCGTCTGGCGAGCCGATGATGACGTAGCCCTTGTCGACGATCGCGTCCATCTCGCGCGCCAGCGACTGGAACTTCGTTTCGTACCGCGTCGATTGCGCGGCGGCCTGCTGCACCTGGCCCTGGATGCCGCGGCGTTGCGTCTCCTCGGTGGTATACCCCGGCGGGCCGGCGAAGCGCGGATCGATGTGCAGGCAGCGGCCGTAGAAGTATTCGGCCGGCTCGCGGTAGAGCCGGTAGGCCTCCTCGCGGCTCTCCGCGACGCCGACGAATTGCAGGAACCCGGCATGGTACGGGTTGGGCTCCTTGCCGAGCCGCTTCATCTCGGCCCAGAACCCGTCCATTGTCGCCTGCCCGGCCTTGTAGCCGTAGTAGGAGAGATAGCAATAGACATGGTCCATCTGGGCGCACCAGCGCCAGGTCTCGACCGAGCCGCCGCCGGGGATCCAGATCGGCGGCCGCGGCTTCTGGATGGGGCGCGGCCAGATATTGACGTAGCGCTGCTGGTTGAAGCGGCCGTTCCAGGCGAAGGTGTCGGGCTCGGTCCACGCCTTGACGACGAGGTCGTGCGCTTCGAGATAGCGCTCGCGCAGGGTCGAGGGGTTCTGCCCATAGGCATAGCAGGTGTCCATCGGCGAGCCGACCGGGAAGCCGGCGATGAGGCGCCCGCCAGAGATGACGTCGATCATTGCGAATTCTTCGGCGACGCGGGTCGGCGGGTTGTAGAGCGCCAAGGAATTGCCGAGGACGCAGAGCGCGGTGTCGGTCGTGCGCCTCGCCAGCGCCGAGGCGACGAGGTTCGGCGACGGCATCAACCCGTAGCCGTTATTGTGATGCTCGTTGACGCACACCGCGTCGAAGCCGACTTCGGCGGCGTATTCGAGCTCGTCCATGAAGTCGTTGTACATGTGATGGGCCCGCTGCGGATCGAACAGCGAGGAATGGATGTCGACCCACACGCTCGGGTTCTTCTCACGGAAATCGTCCGGCAATTCGGTGTACGGCATCAGGTGGAACCACATCAGCTTCATGGCTTTGCCCTTCCGAACGGCGTTCAGAAACCTTCGGGCAGAGCCTGATGCGCCGACGTCCGCGCGTCAACCGGCATGCGCATTTCGCCGCGCCGACGGCGGCGACGCACACTTTTTCAGTGCTTTGCGAGCGCCGGCTGTTTATGGTTCGCTGCGCCTGACGGGCGCCGGGGCCGGGTGCAATCGGCCGCCACAATTTTTGTTTGGAGAAACGGCGGCAGCGTGCCGCCGCCTGCGGCGTTCGCCCGTGAGAGCAGAGACCAGGGCGTCAGAGACCAAGGCATCGCAGACAGGGACAGAGGCCGGATTCAGCAATGAGGACGACAGCCGAAGCACCTCGCCCCCGAGCCGCCGGGCGCCGCCAGGCGCCGGGCGCGACCAGCGGCCGCACTGCCGGTAACCCGCCGCAGCCGCTACCGGCGGCGACCGGCGAGCGCGCTGCCCCCAATCCGCAGCCGCCGCCGCAGCAGCCGCTACCAGCGGCGACCGGCGATCGCGCTGCCCCCAATCCGCCGCAGCCGGCGCCGCAGCCGCCGCCGGAGGCTGCCGATGCGGCGGCAATCACGGTGACCGCGGTGCGCATGGTGCCGGTCGAGGAAGGCCTGTACGCGCTGCGCATTGGCACCCTCGCCGGGCCGGTTGGCGAGATTGACACGATGAGCCTGCCGGCAGCGCATCTGTCGACCCCGTTCGCCGAAGACGGCGATGCGGTCGAGATCGTCACTAGCTTCCCGCGGCAAGGGCCGTGGATCGGCCAGGAAGGCGGCACTGCGATCCTGCGCTCGCCGGAAGGCGGCGGGTTTGTCATTCTCACCGTGTACGGCGCGGCGGGACAGCAGGCCGCGGCGCCGTCGCTGGTTCTGCAGCGCCTCGACGGCGCCGCGGCCGGCGCCGGCGCAGCCGCACCGGCGATGGCGCCGAGGGGGGCAAGGGGCGTGGCGCCGGCGCGCGCCTCGGAACGCGGCGGCGCGCCGGCGGGTGACCGCGACATTCCGGCCGAGATCCTGCTGCACATCGAGCGCACCGGCGACCGGCTGTTCCCCGGCCGCGGCTGGGTCGGAGCGCTCGGCCGCCGGATCCGCATCGAGGCCTTCAGCATGCGGCCGCTCGAGCGGCTGTCGCCGGCCGACATCGAAATGAAGGGCTTTCTGCCGAATGGCGGCGAGACCGCGTGGGTCCCAGGCGGCGTCCTGTGCGGGACGCGCGGCCGCGGCCTGCCGCTGACCGGCTTCGCGATCCGGGTCGTGCCGCAGCGCGCCGGCGAGGTCGACGTGGTCTACCAGGGCTCGTTCTTCTCCGGCGGCATCTCGGAAGCGCATTGGAACGGCGATCCCTGCCGATCGACCACGCTTGACGATCCGCTCGAGGCGATCAACGTGCGGCTGGTCGAACGCAGCGACGGCGCGGCCACCGCCGAATCGGCTTAGCGCACGGCGGTGGCGCAGCACGCGGCCGCCGTGCCATTCCCACCCCGCAAGATCACCATGTCCATCGTCAGCGACGAGCGATGAAGCTGCTGTTCATTCACCAGACTTTTCCGGGCCAGTATCCGCACATCATCCGCTATCTGCAGGAGGTGGGGCACACCGTCGTCTTCATCGCGCAGCACCGGGACATGGAGATTCCGGGCATTCGCATCCTGCAATATTCGCCGGCGCCGTTCACGACGCGCGCGAATTCCTACGTCAACGATCTCGAAAGCAGCGTGATGAACGGGCTGGCGGCGGCGCGGCTGTGCCAGGGACTGAAGCGCGAGGGCTTCACCCCCGACATCGTCGTCGGCCATACGGGCTGGGGCGAGCTCTTGTTCGTCAAGGATGTCTGGCCGACCGTGCCGTTGCTCGGCTATTTCGAGTTCTTCTACCGCACCGTCGGCTCCGACCTCGATTTCGACGACGAGTTCCCGGTCACCGAAGAAGACGTCTACCGCGTCCGGGTGCGCAATGCGACCAATCTGTTGAGCCTCAACGCCGCCGATTGGGGCCATACCCCGACGAAGTGGCAGCGCGACCAGTATCCGCCGGAATACCACGACCGCATCACCATCGTGCACGAGGGGGTCGATACCGAAATCGTCCATCCGGAGCCGACGGCGCGGCTGTGGCTGAAGGGCGGCCTCACCCTGTCGCGCGCCGACCAGGTCGTCACCTACAGCGCCCGCCGGCTCGAGCCCTATCGCGGCTTCCACGTGTTCATGCGGACCCTGCCCAAGGTCCTGGCAGAGTTCCCCAAGGCGCACGTGCTCATCGTCGGCGCCGACGGCGTCAGCTACGGGCGGCCGCCCGGCAACGGGCAGCAGTGGCGCGAATTCATGCTCGCCGAACTGGGCCAGCGGCTCGATCTCAGCCGCGTCCATTTCCTCGGCTGGCTGCCCTATCAGCAGTACCTCGCCGTGCTGCAGGTCTCCTCGGTGCATTGCTACCTGACCTACCCGTTCGTCTTGTCGTGGGGCCTGCTCGAGGCGATGGCTGCCGGCTGCCTTATCGTCGGCTCGAAGACGACGCCGGTGGAGGAGGTGATCGACGGCCGCGAGAACGGCTATCTCGTCGATTTCTTCGACACCGATGCGCTGGCGGGGCGCATCGGTGCGATCCTGCGGGACCCGGCCGCCAGCGAGCGCATGCGGGAAAACGCCCGGCGCTACGTCGCCAAGCACTATGACCTGAAGACGGTCTGCCTGCCCGGCCATCTCGCGCTGATCCAGCGCCTGACCGGCATCGATCCGGGCATCGCGCCGGGGATCGCCCGGGGGGTCGACCGGCCGCCGCGGGGGCGCTCGCGCCGCACCACCAAGCCCGCTCTCGCCGCCGCAAAATGATCGCGGGCGCGCCGCGGTCGCCCGCCGATACGGCGGCGGTGGAGGCGGTTGACGCCATCGTCCGCCTGCTGCCGTTGCGGCGCGGGCTGTACGCCCTCACGCTCCTCGCGCCGCCGGGCCGACTGCCGACCAGCGGCGCCCTTGCTCTGCCGGCGGTCGAGATCTGTCCGCCGCCCGGCGAAGTCGGCAGCATCGAGATCACGGACAGCGCCGGGCGCACGGCGTCATGGCTTTCCGCCGACCAACCGATCCTGTTCGTCGCGGCGGCGCGGGACGGCACCTCGGCGCTGGCGACGGCCTATCT
>JBLMXS010000426.1:0-4533 GCA_050257895.1 Thiohalocapsa sp. | reverse complement strand
GTATTTGCGCAGCGAGGCCGTCGTCAGCAGTGCCTGGCCCGGCTCCAACCGACCCAGCCAGCTTTCCGCCAGCAGCCCGCCCAGCACCGTGCCGTACGCGAGAAGCCTCACGCCGTGCGCGGCGCACCACGCCGCCATGCGCGCGGCCGGGCGGCGGTCGACCAGCGAATACTGCACCTGGTTCGAGATGATGCGGATGCCGTGGCCGGCGATGATGTCCAGCCGCTCGGTGTCGAAATTGGTCAGCGCCAGGTGGCGGATCCGGCCGGCCTCGCGGAGGTCGGCGAGGTGGCGCAGCGCGTCGAGATAGCGGCGGTCGCCGTAGTCCCACCAGTGTAACTGCAACAGGTCGAGGCGGTCGACCCCCATCCGGCGCAATGACACGCCGACCGCGTCCGCCACAACCTCCCGCGTCATCGGCCCCCGATCCGGCACCCATTTGGTAAAGGCCTGGATCTCGGCCAGCCCCTCGGCGCCGCGCTCGGCGGCGAAGCGGCGGCGAAAGGCGCCGACCAGATCCTCGGCCGGGCCGTAATGGTCGGCGAGGTCCCAGGTCGTGAAGCCGGCATCGTGGTAGGCGAACATCGCCTCGACCGCGCGCCCCGGATCGATCGCGCCGTGCGCCCCTGACACCTGCCACATGCCGTTGAGGATGCGGCAGATCGACAGATCGGCGGCGAGCGGAAAGCGGGCGGACTCAGAACGCGGCATCGGGCTTCTCCACCGGCCAAGGCGGCGGCTGGCCGGGATCGAGCTGCATGTCGAACGCCGTCAGCAGCGCCGCGGTCGAGGCGTAATTGCCCATCAGCGCGACGAGGTCGACGAGGGGGCGGCGGCCGAACTGCCGCAGGGCGCGGGCAAACGTCTCCGACGACACCTTGCGCGCCGTGAAGATCTCGCGCGCAAGATCGATCACCACCGCGTCTGCCTCGGCGAGTCCCGTCGTGCTGCGGCGATGGCGGACCGTCTCGATGATGTCAGGGGCGATGCCTTCGCGCCGCGCCTCTTCCTCGTGCGCCGCCCATTCGAACCGGCTGTCGACGGCGCGGGCAGTCGCCAGGATCGCCAGCTCGCGCACCCGCCCGCCAAGACCGGAATCGTAGCGCAGGTAGCGGTTGAGCGGGCGCGAATGGCGCGCCAACTCGGGGCTGTGCAAGCCGATGCCGCCGGGGCCGCGCAATCCGCGCAACGTGCCACCCTGCGGGTCGGCGAGGCTGTCCCAGACGCTCTGCGCCTCCGGCGGCAGCTCGTCGCGGTGCGGCAGCGGCAGGCGGCAGCCCGATTGCGGGTCGATATCGGCCGCTGTGCGATCCTCCGCCATACCCCCTCCCCTCGCTGTTCGCTGGTTCTATCATGATCGGCGGCGCCCGGTCCCCGCCCGCGGGCGCATCGGGGGATGCGCCGGTGGCCGCGTCGGCGTAGAGTTTCCGCCGAATTGACGGCACCTGAGGGAGGCACGCCATGAAGATCGTCGTTTTCGGCCCGGAGCGGCGGGTCGGCGCCCTGCATGACGGGATGATCGTCGATTTGTGCGGTGCCTATGCGAAATACGTCTGGGAGAAGCACGGCGACCCGCGCGCGATGGCGCTGGCCGAGGCGCTGGTGCCTGCCGACCTGGCGCGGTTTATCGACGGCGGCGCCCGCACCCTCGACAGCGCCGCGCAGGCGCTTGACTACCTCATCGGGCAGGCGCACGACCAGCGCGACCGCCGCGGCGCGCTGCTCGTCCACCCGATGGCCGAGACCAGGCTGCATGCGCCGCGACCAGCCGGCGCCCGCATCGCCTGCGCCGGCGGCAATTTCGCCGACCATGCGGCGGCGATGGCGGAAAAGATGCAGGGGAAGCCCTTTACCGGCGACGCACATGCGCAATTGCGCAATAACGGCATCTGGGGGTTCTGGAAGATCAACCGCCATGCCGTTGGGCCCGACGGCGAGGTCGTCTATCCGAAGAAAGCGACGCGGCTCGACTACGAGGGCGAATTGGCGATCGTCATCGGCAAGCGCGGCGTCGACATCAAGGCGGAGGATGCGCGCGACTACATCTGGGGCATCACCCTGCTCGGCGACTGGAGCATCCGCGCCCCCGGCGAGCCGGCCGGCCCCTACCGCTTTGCAATGGGCAAGAATTTCGACGCTTCGTGCTCGCTCGGGCCGTGCATCGCGGTCGGCGAGGCCGACCCGTTCGCCAGCGATGTCGAGACGCTGGTCAATGGCGAGCGCCGCCAGGCCTTCAACACGCGCGACATGGTGTTCTCGTTCGCCGAATACATCGAATACCTGTCGGCCGACCTGACGCTCTATCCCGGCGACATCATCAGCGGCGGCACAGCCGCCGGCACCGCCGCCGATTCGAGCCCGCGCCTGCCCGACGGCAGCTCGCCGCCCGACCGCTACCTGAAACCCGGCGACACGGTGGAGATCCGCTCGCCGGCGGTCGGCAGCCTGCGCGCCTGCATCGTCAGCAAGAATTCGAGTAAGTAGAAGTGGGCGCAGCGATCGAGGCACTCGCCGGGTTCGTTGCCGGGACGGGCATTGCCGATATTCCGGAGCCGGTGCGGCGTCATGCGCGGCTGGTGCTGCTCGATACGCTGGGGGTGATCCTCGCCGGCTCGACGCGGCCGGAGGTGGCGGCGCTGCGGCAGCGGCTCAACACCGGCGCCGGCAGCGGAGCGACGGTCTACGCCGCCGGCTGGCCGGCGCAGGATCCGCGCACCGCGGCGTTGCTCAACGGCATCGCCGGCCGCGCGCTCGAATTGTGCGAAGGGTTGCGGCTCGCCTCCGGCCAGGCGGCGATGCAGGTGTTGCCGGGGGCGCTGGCGGTGGCGGAAGCCGCCGACGCCGATGGCGGCGAGCTGCTCGCCGCCTTCATCCTCGGCTACGACGTCGTCGGGCGGCTGTCGGCCGGGTTCACGCCGCGGCCGCTGGCGCACCAGAACGGCCAGGTGTCATTGCTGGCGGCGGCGGCGGCCGGGGCGCGGCTGCGCGGCCTCGACGCCGCCGGAATCAGCCGCGCGATGCGCATCGCCGCAACCCTGCTGCTGACGCCGAGCTACACCAACGCCGTCGCCGGCGCCACCGCGCTCAATGTCGCCGGCGGCATGAGCGGGTTTGCCGCGGCGCTGGCGCCGGAGCTGGCGCTCGCCGGCTTCGTCGCGCAGGACGACGCGATCGAGGAGGCGCTCGGCCAGCTGGTCGGCGGCGGATTCACGGCCGAGCACGCGCTTGACGCGCTCGGCACGCGCTGGCAGATCACCCGCAACTATTTCCGCCTCTACGCCTGCTGCAACCCGATCCACCCCGCGCTCGACTGCCTCGCCGCCGCGCTGGCCGAGCTGCGGCCGCGCCCGGAAGAGGTGGCGCGCATCGAGGTCGCGACCTACCGCTTCGCCTCGGTGATGCGCAACCCCGACCCGCCCAACTACTTCGCCTCGAAATACTCACTGCCGCACGCCGCGGCGGCGATGGTGGTGCGCGGCGGCGCCGGCTTCGCCGAGCTCGACGACAGCGCGCTGGCCGATCCGGCGATCGCAGCCTTGCGACACCGCGTCGACATTGCCGAGGACCCGGCGATGAGCGCGCTGGCGCCGCGCCTGCGGCCGGCCCGCGTGACATTGCGCCTGACCGACGGGAGGCAGGCGACCGTGGCGTGCGACAGCCATCGCGGCGACTTCAACGAGCCGTTCGCCGAGAGCGAGATCCGCGCCAAGTTCCGCGAGCTGGCGACGACCGTGCTGACGCCGTCCGGCGCCGCCGCCGTCGAGCGCGCCGTCGACGACATCGAGACTTGGCCCTCGGCCGCCGACCTGCCGCGGCTGCTGCGGGCGGGCAGCCTGCCCTAGGACCGCCGGCGTCCCGCCGGCATGCAGGCCAGAGGCCGGCGGTCCAGATACGATGCCTGCGAAGCGCGAACCAGCCGCCCCCGATTGAGTTAGCTCAATGACGGCTGGGCCATCCCGGCGCATTGCTGTGGCTCGGCGGCCACACCATATAGCGGCTCGAAGGGCCGTGGCGGCTGCCTGTTGAGGGGCACTGCGGCCGGTTCATGGGAGGGTTCCGAAATGGATCTCGAAAAATATACTGAGCGCTCGAAAGGCTTCGTCCAATCGGCGCAAAATCTGGCCTTGCGCAGCGGCCATCAGCGGCTGATGCCGGAGCACCTGCTCAAGGTCCTGTTGGAAGACAAGGAAGGCCTGTGCGCCAATCTGATCCGCGCCTCGAGCGGCGACCCGAAGGCGGTGCTGGCGCAGGTCGAGGCCGATTTGGCCAAGCAACCGAAGGTCGAGGGCAGCGGCGCCGGACAGGTCTATCTCGGGCCGGAGCTGGCGCGCGTTTTCGAGCAGGCCGAGAAGATCGCCGAAAAGGCCGGCGACAGCTACGTCACGGTCGAGCGGCTGCTGTTGGCGATGGTGCTGGCGAGCGATACCGCGGCCGGCAAGGCGCTGGCGGCGGGCGGAGTCACGGCGCAGAACCTCAATGCCGCGATTGAGCAGGTCCGCAAGGGCCGGAAGGCAGAGAGCGCCTCGGCCGAGG
>JBLMXS010000425.1:0-2888 GCA_050257895.1 Thiohalocapsa sp. | reverse complement strand
GAGGCGGAACTCGATTTCGACAAGGGCTATCGGATCAATCTCGACGGCACGCGCATGCTGTTCGATGCCGTCAGGCTCGCCGGCGGCGGTTACAGGCCGCGCCTCGTCTTCACCTCCTCGATCGCGGTTTATGGCGCGCCGTTCCCGGAGGCGATCGGCGACGAGTTCTTCCATACGCCGCTCTTGAGCTACGGAACGCAGAAGGCGATCGGCGAACTGTTGCTCGCCGACTATTCGCGCCGCGGCTTTTTCGATGGGCTGGGCATACGCCTGCCGACGATCTGCATCCGTCCCGGTGCCCCCAACAAGGCGGCCTCCGGCTTTTTCTCCAACATTCTGCGCGAGCCGCTGGCCGGCAAGGAGGCGATCCTGCCGGTGTCCGAGGACGTCCGGCATTGGCATGCGACGCCGCGCTCGGCGGTCGGTTTCCTGCTGCACGCCGGGACCATGGATCTCGCCACGGTCGGCCCGCGCCGCAATCTCACCATGCCGGGCCTCTCCGCCACTGTCGGCGAGCAGATCGCCGCGCTAAAACGTGTCGCCGGAGAAAAGGTCGCCGCGCGGATCAAGCGGGTGCCCGATCCCTTCATCATGGGCATCGTCGACGGCTGGCCGCGCAATTTCGAGGCCAAGCGCGCCCGCGAGCTCGGCTTCACCACGGCCGAAAACAGCTTTGACGACATCATCCGGATTCACATCGAGGACGAGCTTGGCGGCAGCTTCGTCGCCTGAGCGGCGTCCGACCGGCGGACCGTCAGCGGCCAAGGTCGCCTGTATCGGCGAGTGCATGGTCGAGCTACGAGAGGCCGAAGGCGGCCTCTGCTCGCGCGGGTTCGGCGGCGACACCCTGAACACCGCCGTTTACCTCGCCCGTCTCGGCGTCGCCGTCGACTACGTCACGGCACTCGGTGACGATCCCCTCAGCGACGAGATGATCGCGGGCTGGTCGGCCGAAGGCGTCGGGACCTGCCAGGTTGCACGGCTGCCCGGCAAATTGCCGGGCCTCTATCTGATCCAGACCGACGAGAAGGGCGAGCGGCGCTTCTTCCACTGGCGCGACAGCTCGGCTGCGCGCAGCCTCCTGGATCTGCCAACCACGGACGCCATTCTCGAGTCGCTGGGTGACTACGATCTCGTCTACCTCTCGGCGATCACGCTCTCGATTTTCAGCGAGAAAGGGCGGGGCCGCTTGCTCGCCGCGTTGGCATCAGCGCGCGCGCGGGGCGCCCGTATTGCGTTCGACACCAATTTCCGCGCGCGCGGCTGGCCCGACCTGGAGGTTGCGCGGCGCGTATTTCGCGGCGCCTTCGAGATCGCCGACATGACGCTGGCCTCGAGCGAGGATCTGCTGCCGCTCTATCCCGGTGAGGGGCCAGCGGCGTTGCTGGACCGGATCCCGGGCGCGGAGGCGGTGCTCAAGCTCGCCGAGCCCGCCAGCATTGTGCGCTCTGGCGGCATGTCGCAGCGGTTGCAGGCGGAGCCGGTCGGAGCAGCCGTCGTGGATACGACGGCAGCCGGAGACAGCTTTGCCGCCGCTTACATCGCCGCGCGGCTCGCGGGCGCCGCGCCGCTTGAAGCGGCACGCGCAGGCCATCGTCTTGCCGGTGTGGTGGTATGTCATCCCGGCGCGATCATCCCCCGTTCGGCCATGCCGGCCGCTGCCGCAGTCCAAGCGGCCGTATCGCAGAAGGTGTCCCCATGAGCTCGGCCGCAAAACAAGAGAAGCTGACTGCACTGTTCAAGGCGGCTCGCGTCATCCCTGTCCTGACGATCGAACGGCGCGAGGATGCGGTGCCGTTGGCAAAGGCGCTGGTCGCCGGCGGCGTACGGACGCTGGAAGTGACGCTACGCACCTCCGTCGCCGTGGACGCGGCCAAGGCGATCATCGCGGAGGTGCCGGAGGCAATCGTCGGGATCGGCACGATATTGAACCCCGCCGATCTCGCCCGCGCCAGCGCGCTCGGCGCGAAGTTCGGCATCAGCCCGGGGTTGACACCGGAGCTTCTTGAGGCAGCAAGCGCGAGCGAATTGCCGTTCGCGCCTGGCATTGCGACGGCATCCGAGTTGATGCAGGCCATGGCTCACGGCTTCGGGGTCGTCAAATTCTTCCCAGCCGAACAGGCCGGCGGCATCAAGGCGCTGCGCGCGCTGGCGGGGCCGTTTCCGAATGTGCGCTTCTGCCCGACCGGCGGCATTGGCGCGGCCAATGCCGGTGCCTGGCTCGCCGAGCCGAACGTGATCGCCGCCGGCGGTTCCTGGCTGTGCCCCGCATCTGAGGTCAGGTCAGGCAACTGGGCGCGCATAACGGCCATCTGCGAGCAGACCATGCGATCGCTGAAAGCCGGGTGAATTCTTGCTCGCGATGGGCTAAACCCTCAGCCGAACCAGGTAAGGGAGAGAGCCATGACCGCCAGCATCGTCGGGTGGGCGCATACGCCGTTCGGCAAATTCGATACCGAGACCGTCGAGAGTCTCGTCGTCCGCGTCGCGAACGAGGCGCTGGCCGATGCCGGCCTTTCCGCTGCCGATGTCGACGAGATCATGCTGGGGCATTTCAACGCCGGCTTCTCGCCTCAGGATTTTACCGCCGCGCTGGTGCTGCAGGCCGATCCGCAATTGCGCTTCAAGCCGGCGACGCGGGTGGAGAACGCCTGCGCCACGGGGTCGGCGGCGGTGCACCAGGGCATCCGTGCGATCGCGGCGGGCCAGGCGAAATTCGTCCTCGTGGTCGGCGTCGAGCAGATGACGCGCACGCCTTCAGCCGAGATCGGACGCAATCTTCTGAAAGCGTCGTATTTGCCGGAAGATGGCGAGACGGTCGGCGGCTTCGCCGGCGTGTTCGGCAAGATCGCGCAGGGCTATTTCCAGAAATATGGCGACCAGTCGGA